>JAISOP010000240.1 GCA_031275525.1 Tannerella sp. | reverse complement strand
CCGGCGTAGATAATGGCGGTCTGATACAGAGCGGTTTGAGAAAGGGGACGCCCTCTTCATCCGCTCGCTTCATCGGCGTCCCAAATGCTTACTTCAGCATACTTTTTACATCACCATCCTTTTTTTACATAAGAACAGGAGAACCGGTGCTTGTCTTCAGCCTCGGATAGGCGTTCGGGAACTGTATCACCTGCATGAGGACCGGCTTCATGTGGTTTCGCCCAGTTTAGGGCGCGACAAGTTCTTCGGGTTGTTCCGGTCGGAGGGCTTGAGTCCGGTTTTATCTCGGGTCAAATTCCGTAAAGCGCTTATTCATAGTATAAAAACATATCATAGGGGAGCAAATTCCCCATGGGAAATTGCCGATTCCTCATGGGAAAATTACTGGTTTTTGCATTACTTCCGGACACGTCTTGCCGTCTCCGGTTGATTCTCCTGCGGGAGTGAGACATCTTGTTTCTTTCAGCATATCCCGTACTTTATCGTGCGAAACAAACGCAATCTTTTCCTGTGCTTTTGCTATTGACCTGTCCATCTCTATTATCTGCTTTAATGTGTCATCACTTGTATTCTTATCAAAAAAACGCCGGCCGGCGATGTAAGGGATGAAAAAAGGAACCTCTCAAAAATCCCCAAACTTTGTGTTGCGCTCCGTCGGCAAAATGTTCATTTACTTTCGTAAACTCCACTTTTGCCTCTGTCGCAAGCCTTGATTGGGGGATTTTTGAGAGGTTCCCTTGACGATGTCACAATTAACCTGTACGGCCATCCCGCACCCGGAGAGGAATCACTCTATCCAGGGTTGCCATTTTCGGTCGTTGCTCCATCCGGCCGTGACCATGGTTTCGATGAACTGCATTCCGCGGATGCCGTCGTAAACGGTCGGGAAATCCAGCATGTCGTCGGTAGGCGTTTCGCCGTTCCATTGGGCGCGGACGGTCAGGGCAAAGTTGCGGTAGATGTTGGCAAAGGCTTCGATAAAACCTTCCGGATGTCCGGCCGGCGTACGTACGTCCCACAGGGCGGCATCGCCCAGGAAGGTATTGCTGCCGATGTGGATGATTTCTTCCGGACGGTTACCCCATTTCAGGATCAGGCGGTTGGGATCCATCTGGCGCCATTCGAGGGCGCCTTTTTCGCCATAGACGCGCAGGTTGATATTGTTTGCTTCACCGATGGCTACCTGCGAAGCGCTCAACAGGCCTTTCAGCCCGCCGTCATAGTGCAGGAAGGCCACGCCGTCGTCGTCAACCGGGCGTCCGGTGGCGAACGTGGTCAGTTCGGCACACAACTCGGTCACTTTCTGCCCGGCAACGTATTCGCTCAAATGCCAGGCGTGCGTGCCGATATCGCCGATGCAGCCGGCTTTTCCCGTCAGCTTTGGGTCGGTACGCCAACCGGCGTTGTTGCCGCCCAGCAGTTCGATGCGGTCGGCCAGCCAGCCCTGCGGATATTCCACGTACAGACGGCGCAGTTTGCCGATTTCACCTTTGGCAATGCGGGCCTTCATCTCCTTCACCGCAGGATAGCCGGTATAGACGTGCGTCAATGCCAGCACCAGCCCGGTGTCTTCTACCTTTTTCCGCAGCAATTTGGCTTCCTCCAGCGAGAAGGTCATCGGTTTGTCCACCACCACATGGAAGCCCAGGTCAAGCGCCGTCGCTGCCGGTTCATAGTGGTAGCGGTTGGGAGTGACGATTGTCACGAAATCCATCCGTTCGCCTTCCGGCAGTTTGGATTCGTTTTCGAACATCTCCGGGTAGCTTCTGTAAATCCGGCTGTCCGGGAGGTGGTAAGCACGTCCCGAACTGAGCGAAATTTCCGGATTGATACTGAAACATCCGCATACCAACTCAATTTCATTTTCCATCAAGGCCGCGCGACGATGAATCGCTCCGATAAACGCGTCGCTTCCGCCGCCGACCATTCCCATTCTTAGTTTCCTATTCTTCATGATTCCTAAAACTTTTAAGTTTAAAAATAATTAATCCAGCGCATAAAAGTAGAGGTTTTTTCTTATACCACAAAATGCGGCTGTTTTTTTCCCGCTTTTTTTTCAAAATGCCGTATCTTTGTACGCGAAATATGTAACATTTTACCTGCGACTGCCGTCTAAAGGGAAAGTGCACGCAAGTAAACTGATATATTGATTTAAAAGGAATTGAGTTATGAAAATCAAAACTATTCTTCAGGAACGGAAGTTGCAATTGTTTTTTCTGGGTTACATCTTGCTGCTTGTACCGACACTCAGCCTGATTGCTCAGAATGTGCCGCCCGGGACAATCATGGGGGGGATTGCAGTGAGTTTCGGGTTGCTGATTGTTATTTTCGCGCTGTCTTCGTTCATGACGACCCGCCACATCCGAGTCTTTTATTCCTTCCTGCTGGCCCTGTCGATGATTCCCGGAGCCATATTTTTGGGATATCTGCTTTTTGCCAATGTCATGATTTCGGAAGGAAGCATCACGGTGCTGCTTGAAACCAATGTGGAAGAATCGAAAGAGTTTCTTTCCAGTCATCTGAGTCCGTGGATATCCTTGGGTATTGCGCTATATACCCTGTGTCCGGTAGTGATGATTTGTAAGATGAAACATATCACTTTTCACCGGGTGAAGGAACATAAACATCTGTTCGCCGCCTCCATTTTGTTGCTCTGCCTGTTCCTGGCGATTGAACCGGTTGCACAACGCATCTATTTCGTGGATTTTTACCGTGTCCTTGCCGATTACAAGGTGCGGGGTGTGCTTGAGGAAAGAGCCATCCGGCAACGCGGGCAACAACCGTTTGAGGTGGCCCTTGCCCAGTCGCGGGCGCCACAGACGCTGCTGGTCGTGATTGGAGAATCGCTTTCGCGCAATCACATGTCGCTGTACGGTTACGGACGGGAGACCAATCCGCTCCTGACCGCCCGGCGGACAAGCCTGAAAGTGTACCGGGACGTAGTTTCGCCGCAGGTGCATACGATTCCGGTGCTTCGATCCATCCTGAGTTTCGCCGACCCCGCGCATCCGGAGTACCTCACGCAACGCCCTTCCCTGTTTGAACTCTTCAATCGCGCCGGCTATGAGACGTATCTGATAAGCAACCAGCCGTTCGACGACGTCAGTTCGAGTTACGAGCCGCTTTTGCGGCAGGCCGGACACATTGTGGACGTGTCGAAAACGAACCGTCCGGACGGGGTGGTACTGCATGAACTGGAACAGGCCCTGAAGGTAAATAGGCGGAAAGTGATTGTCGTCCATCTGATGGGAAGCCACACCGCATACAAGTTCCGTTATCCGCCGTCGTTCAACCGCTTCGACCGTAGCGAACCGAACGGCATGGAGTCTTCGTATCCCCTGACAACCTCCGCGCAGACAACGATAGACCAGTATGACAATTCGGTGCTGTATAACGACTGGCTGATGACGTCGATGCTGGATATGCTCGACGGGCAACGCGAATCGTCGGTCATGGTCTATTTTTCCGACCACGGCGAAGAAGTGCATGATTTTCGCGACTTTGCCGGCCATGCCACAGAAAAGGTCTCCCGCTACATGTGCGAAGTGCCGTTTATCGTGTGGATGTCGGACGATTACATAAAAAGAGGGACGAACCTGGTTTTCCGGGAAGACCGCCCGTACTCTACCTGCGACCTGCTGTACAGCCTGTCCGACCTGGCGGGAGTCAGCTACGAAGGGTACGACCCCACCCGCAGTCTTTTTTCACCGCAGTTTGCCGCGCGTGAACGGTTGGTCGGCGCGCTGCCCTACGAATCGGTCGTCAAGAGTACACAGGAATATGGCTTGCAAAACCGGAAAATACAATTAGCCGGCTCGGAAACGTATGACAAAATTTCCACTTTAATCAAAGACCGGATGGCCTGGTAACGACTGTTGCCGCCGTCAACCCAGTCACTTATTCATTAGGAATTGTCAGGAAATAAACCATACCCCTTTACGGGAAATAGATGGTTTATTCCCTGACAGTTCCTTCGTGCAGGTGCATGGCAATCTTCTCAAGTTCAACGCAGGGAAAGGAAAGAACCATGGGGCAAGTCAAAAACAGGACATGATGAGTCTTAACTTGACGACATGCTTGCTCCTTGTGCCCTTTTAACATTCGCGACCCTTTGAGTTGCACCGGTACCCGGATTTTTTGATTATCTTTGTACCCGAATTTTATATACTCAGAATTAAAGAATGGATGCCAAACGAGTTTTATTTATAACCCAAGAAATTTCTCCTTATCTTTCGGAATCGGAGGTCTCTACGATATGCAGGGACCTGCCGCAGGGAATCCAGGAACTGGGCAGGGAAATCCGAACGTTCATGCCCAAATACGGCTGTATCAACGAGCGACGGAATCAATTGCACGAAGTCATCCGGCTGTCGGGGATGAACCTGATTATCGACGACACCGATCATCCGTTAATCATCAAGGTCGCATCGATTCAGTCTGCCCGTATGCAGGTTTATTTTATTGATAATGAAGATTTCTTTCGCCGGAAGGCAACTGTTTTTGACGAGAATGAAGAGGGTTTTATGTACAATGACGAACGTGCGATTTTCTATGTGCGAGGCGTGTTTGAGACGATCAAAAAATTGCGCTGGATACCGGATGTGATTCATTGCCACGGATGGCTCACGTCGCTGGCGCCCCTGTATTTGAAGCGCATGTATGCGGATGACCCTTGTTTTTCGCGCACAAAAGTGATTTATTCCGTATATGAAAACGCCTTCCAGACAACCTTTGCAAACGACTTGAAGAAGAAACTGAAACAAGACGGCGCTACCGATAACGACATGAAAATCATCGCAACGCCCAATTTTGTTTCCTTAACCAAACTGGCCGTTCAGTTTTCGGATGCGGTGATTCTGGGCAGTCCCGAAGTTGACCCCGAGGTCGTCGCCCATATTTCGAAAGCCAAGAAACGTTTCCTGTCCTATCAGTTGCCCGAAGATTATATCGGTGCATATAATGAATTTTATGACTTAGTGATGAATTCCAAATAAGAAGACAATGAATATCAAACAATTTGTATGGGCTTGTGCAGGTGTGGCAGGAGCTTTCCTGAGCAGTTGCAGCGATACTTATAATTTGGTGGGCGTGAGCATCCTGCCGGACGAAGACATGATTACGGTGTATGTGGATACGTTTCGTATGACGGCTTCTACGGTAAAGATAGATTCGGTTTTTGCCAAAACGGTGAACGGCTATTTGGGGGAGTTTTACGACCCGCTTTACGGCCGTTTGAAATCGGATTATCTTTGCCAGTTCTATTGCCAGGAAAATTTCCGCTTCAGTCGAACGCCTTATGAAGGCAAAATAGATTCCGTTTTCCTGTTTCTGGAATATGGCGGGTGGACAGGTGATACGCATACCCCCATGGAAGTACAAATCTATCCGGTAATCAAGCAACTGGATAAGATTTATTACGCCAATATCCGGGCGTCCGATTACAGCGACATGCAAAATTTGCTGGCCTCGCAGGCCGTATCGGCGTCCAACGGCGCCATCTCCGGTATCAAGTCGATCTCGACAGTCGGCGATACGTCGTACTATTACGGTTTTGAGCTGCTTCTTCCGGTCGAACTGGGGCAAAAAATATATGACAAAACACAACAGGATCCCTCGACCTTCCAGAATCAGGAGACATTCAACCAGTTTTTCCCCGGCCTGTATGTGACCACGGGTTACGGCAGTGGAACCGTTTTTCACATGGAAGATACCCGGATGATGGTGGTGTACCGGTATGCGGAAACAAGCAGCACGGGTGTCGATTCCTTAGTTAGTATAGCCGAAGTGTTCAGGACCACGAAAGAGGTGATTCAGTTGAACCGCTTCGAAAATACGGATACCGAACAACTGCTGGAAGACAATGCGGAATGTACTTACCTAAAAACGCCGGCGGGGATTTTCACGCGACTCGTCATTCCGGCGCAGGAAATCAAGGAAGTGGTCATGGGTCGCATGATAAACGATCTGCCGCTGACGCTCAAGTACCTGCCGCAGGAAGACTGGCTGTATGCGCTGGCGCCGCCGTCTCACCTGTTGCTGCTGCCCGAAGACTCGCTCGCGTCCTTCTTCGAAAACGGCAACATTGAAAATAGCGTCACTTCCTACATATCGACCTCGGACGCCGTGTCTTCGCCCAACGCTTCGGGCAATGGCTACAACCCGGCCACCCGGACGTATTCGTTCAACAATATCGCCAACCTGTTGAATTATCACCTGGCTGTGTCACCGGACGAAGATTTGCGATTGCTGGTTGTTCCGGTCAACCGCATCTATCAGACGTACAGCAGCAGTTCTTCTTATTATTATAACAGCAATACGACGTATTATACCACGGCTGTCAGTCCTTACCTGGCGCCCTCGGGGCTTAAATTGCGGAAAGACAACATGCAAATTGCCGTTCTTTCCAGCCAATTCGCCGGCAAGCAATAGGATTCCCCCTTTCTCAAACCGCTTTGTATCAGACCGTTATTAGGAGGGTTGATCCTCCTGCATTAGGAGGGTCGATCCTCCCAAGCATTAGGGAGGTCGGCCTCCCTGCATTAGGGAGGTCGGCCTCCCTGCATTAGGGAGGTTGGCCTCCCTGCATTAGGGAAGCCGGCCTCCCTGCATTAGGGAGGTTGGCCTCCCTGCATTAGGGATGACAAGGGAGGCGCAAAATTCATAGTGCCTCAAAAAAAAGAATGAACCGAATTTTTGCATTTACCCTGCCGAAGCCATTGAATCCTTGAATATTGAATCTTTAGTTATAGGCTGTTTCGCCGTGTTCGTAAACATCCAGTCCTTCTTCTTCCACGCGCGGCGATACCCGTATGCCCACTATTTTATCCACAAGAAAGAACAGAATGGCGGTGAGAATGGCGCTGTAGAGGATGGTGACGAGAGTTGCCGCACACTGAATCCAGAGTTGGTTAAAGTCGCCGAACAACGCGCCCTGCCGACCCTCCGGGCCGGTGATGATCTGCGTAGCAAAAACACCCGTCAGGATGGAACCGACGATTCCGCCTATCCCGTGCACGCCGAAGGCATCCAGCGAGTCGTCGTATCCGAGTTTCTTTTTTACCACGGCCACCATGAAGAAGCATACAATCGAGGAGGTTGCTCCAATGGCCATAGCGCCTGCGATATCGACGGCCCCTGCTGCCGGAGTAATGGCCACCAACCCTGCCACGGCTGCTGTGCTGGCGCCTACGATGGTCGGTTTTTTGTTCCGTATCCAGTCGATGACAATCCAGGCGGTCACCGCCACGGCCGTAGCTATGTGCGTCACCAGGAAGGCGTTGGCCGCCAGTCCGTCGGCTGCCAGTCCGCTTCCGGCGTTGAATCCGAACCAGCCTATCCACAGGAATGTGGCGCCCAGGAATACGAACGCCACATTGTGGGGTGTGGTGGGGCGCCTGGCCGTGTAACCCCTCCTTTTTCCAATCAGGATTGCCATGACCAAGGCTGAAATACCGGCGTTGACATGTACCACGGTACCGCCGGCGAAGTCGATGGCGCCCATGGTCTGCAACCATCCGCCACCCCATACCCAGTGTGCCATCGGATTGTAAACAATGATTGACCACAGGACAATGAACAGCAGATAACCCGAAAACTTGATCCTTTCGGCAAATGCGCCGATGATCAGCGCCGGCGTGATGATGGCAAACATGCACTGGAACAGGGCGAACAGGGTTTCGGGAATATTCGGGCCGCACAGGGTATCCAGGCCGATGCCGTGCAAAAACAGTTTGTCAAATCCGCCGATAAAGAATCCCAGCGGATGGCCTTGCTCCATGAACGCGACGCCAAAGACCCAACTGTAGCCGAAGGCAAACCAGAGAATGGAGATGACGCCCGCCAGTACAAGACACTGCATGATGATACTCAGCAGGTTTTTCTGGCGCACCAGTCCGCCGTAGAACAATGCCAGCCCCGGGATAGTCATGAACATCACCAGAATGGTGGCGACAATCATCCATGCCGTATTTCCGCTGTCCAGTGCAGCCGCGCTGCCCGACGCCTCCTGAGCAGCCAGTCCGGCCGGTGTACTCAGCAACAATAACAATAATCCGGTGAAATAAGTCCATTTATTTCTCATCACTCGCCAAATTTAGCTGTAAAACAAAATGCCTGCATTACTTTTTATCTGCATCATATAATGAAATATCTCCTCGCTCCCCGGTACGTATCCGTACGGAATCATCCACCGGGGAAATAAAAATACGCCCGTCGCCGACTTCACCGGTTTGGGCGGTCTTCAGAAGCGCCTCTACCGTACGATCCACATTGACGTCACGCACCACAATGGTGAGCAGTGTCCGTTCAATATAGCTGGTGTCATACACCACTCCGCGGTAAATGCGCTCCTGCCGTGTCTTGCCGACACCGCGCACATCATAATAAGAAAACCATTCGATATCGGCGCCTAAAAGAGCTTCCTTCACTTCATCGAATTTGGTCTTGCGAATAATTGCTTCTATTTTCTTCATCCTGTCAAAATATTAATGTTTTGGTAATACACATGGCAATTCGACATGTATTTCATGCAAATAACCAACAAATTTCTCGCAAAAGTACCAAAATAATTACGTTCGCAACTCGTGCAACGCATATCGGGATGATTTTTGTGTTTTTTTATGGGTTTGGGTAGCTTTTGGCTCTTCAGACATTCCCTCACAAAGCAAAAAAAGAATGACCCCCAATACACCCCGGCACGCATAAATCCGATTTTTCATTACCTTTGGACATTTTTCCGGGATAATGATAAATAAAACAATTCAGGCGATGACACCTTACGAATTAGATGTACTGGACAGGAAAATCCTCCGGTCGCTCGTCAACGATGCACGCAAACCCTTTCTGGAAGTGGCCAGAGAATGTAATGTTTCGGGAGCAGCTATCCATCAACGGATACAAAAGTTGATGAGTGCGGGCGTAATCAAGGGATGCGAGTTTATTATCGACAGCAACCAGATAGGGTATGAAACATGCGCATACATGGGCTTGTATCTGCAAAATCCGGGGCAGTTCCAGGACGTCATAGAGGCGCTGAAACAGATTCCGGAAGTTGTGGAATGCCATTACACTACCGGACAATATGACCTGTTTATCAAGATTTATGCAAAGAATAACAGACACCTGCTTCACATCATCCATCATAAGCTCCAGCCGCTCGGTTTGGCACGCACAGAAACTTTGATTTCCTTTAAAGAAGGTTTCAGAAGGAATTTGCCTGTCGATGAATAATCGGACAAGGAGTTTTGAATCTTTAAACGGCTATTTTTCCTTAGTCGGTCAGCCGTTATTCAAACAAGAAAAGTAAAAATCTCACCTCGGCTTTTCACGCCGCAAACTTAGGAGTTGTCAAGAAATAAACCATCCGAATTTACGGGAAATGTTTTTTTGCAGTACAAAGCCCGAAAATGTGCGCATACCGGGGTATGTAATCATTTTCGGGCTGAAGGAATGCGAAAAACAGAC
>JAISOP010000169.1 GCA_031275525.1 Tannerella sp. | reverse complement strand
CAACTATTCCAGTGTAAATGGCGTATTGTACAACAAGGATACAACGACGCTGATTGAAGCGCCCAAATTCCTGTCCGGAGCGTTTGTTGTTCCCCCAACCGTAACCTTGATTGAAACGTATGCCTTCCAGCATGACTCCCTGTTGACTTCCATCGAATTGCCGGCTTCCCTGCTGGAAACGCAGCCCATTAAAAACTATGCGTTTGCAGGATGCGCCGCCTTACGGCAAATCATTGTGAAAAATCAAACTCCGCCGGTTTTTTCAGCCTATCAATATGCGTTCGGCAGCATACCGGCAACTTGCGTGCTTTACGTTCCCAAGGGAACAGTGGAGGATTACAAGGAAGCTCTTCAATGGAAGAACTTTACGACCATCAACGAAGCTTCTTTATTCCATGACCTGGGCTACGGCTATCCCTACAAGATTTCGCCGAACGGAAGATACCTGACCGGATCGCTCTCCACTTTGTGGGACAAGGAAAGCAATACCCTCACTACGATTCCTCTGGGCGAAGGAACGCAGGACGTTAACGACAACGGCGTTATTGTAGCCAATTTCAAGGATGCTAATTTTCAGGTAAACGGCTCTCCCATAACGAGCGGCGGCGTTTATAAAGACGGAACGTGGTACAGTCTGGGACTGGGACGCTACGGAACGACCACAGGCAGTACGGAGGCCGGCAGCGGCGTGAATGCCATCACGGCCGACGGTTGGGTGTTCGGCATGTCGATGGAAAAGAACAATGTGGCAAAAGTAGTTCCGATGGTCTGGAAACCGGATGAAGAGGGACAATACACCGATACGCTGGTTTACAGTTTCCCGGAAGACCATTTGCCGGTTGCCCAGCGGACACAGGGAACCCGCTTTTACGATGCTTCCGCCGACGGCTCGATTGCCTGCGGATGGGCGGTACAGGCCTCCACATTCGGCGGACGTCAATCGATCGTGTGGACTTCCCCGACCGAATATAAGATCATTGCCCCCGAAACAATCGGCGAAGCGCACGACGTCAGCCCCGACGGGAAATTCGTTGCGCTTACCACCAACAGACATGCCGCCCTGTATTATGTGGAAAAAGATTCGCTGGTCGTTTTCGGACCGCAGGAAACTACCTCTTCCGCTGTTTCCAACGACGGTACGGTGGTTGGTTTCCGTGAAACGTCGGGCGGCGGGCGCAAAGGCTTCATCTGGTCGGACAGGCTGGGATATATCGAATTGAAAGACTTCATCGAAAAATATACTCCCGAAATCACCCTGTCCGAAGACTTCCAGTTTTCCAACGACGACAGCGACTTTTATATGGATGTTCCGATGACGATTTCCGGCGACGGACTGGTGATTGCCGGCTATCGCGGCGCGGGCGTCATTCGCAAGACTTGGGTAATCGAATTGCCCGCTCCCCTGGATTTGGTCAGCCGTCCACATTCACTGACAGCCCTTGCCGATCCGCAAACCCGGAACGTGGTCGAACTGAACTGGTCGGCTCCGGAAGATACAGAGGCTCATTTCCTTGATTTCTACAACATTTACAGGAACGATGCTTTCATCGCCCAAATCGGAAGCGACCTGACAAGCTATACGGACAACGATGCGCCTGTGGGCAATGTTTCGTATTCCGTTTCAGCTATTTACGACTATAACGGAACGGGAGACGCTCCGACTTTCCTTGAATCGAACAAGTCCGAGCCGGCCCGCATCGCCATTGTAGACAACTACGACCTGCCTTTCTACGACGGTTTCGACAGCGTCGATTACGGAACCAATTACTGGGAAGTATCGCCGGCCGCCATTGCAAGCCAATGGTCGTTCGAATCCCGCGATTACAGGAGTTCCATTGGACGCGCGGCCATTTTCATCACGACGGGCGATCAGTCGGTCTATTCGCATACGCTGACTACCAAGCCGCTGGATGCAACCGGTAAATCTACGGTAATCGCATCGTTCGTCTACAAGCTGGCGGCAACATCCGAGCTTCTTGTCGGCGTAAAGGATACGATTTATTTTGAAGTGGGAGATATTCGGGGCGCCGAATGGACGACGGTCAAGACATACGTACTGTCTTCAATTCACGGCTGGGAAACGGAAACCCTGGATATAAGCGATCTGGCAGGCGGCGAGCTTTTCCGTGCGCGTTTCCGTGCCGTTTCCGGCGCCAACCGGAACTATGTCGTATTCAGCATCGACGAATTTGCGATTGCCGTAACTCCGGCAAGCGTTCCCGTCGGCGTCAAAGCCGTGCGGAAAGCTGCAAGTTCCGACGTCGAAATTGTCTGGCAGGATCCCTCCGGTTCCTACGGTCTGACGTATGCGCAATCGCTCAAACGAAGCACGATCATCGGCAACAAGGACGTACCGTTTATTGCCGTCAACAAATTTGACGCGGCAGACCTGACGGCCTACAAAGATCTGTATCTGACTTCCATCTCGGCTTATATCAATCCCAAAGGGTCGGAGGCAATCAAAGACACCCGCCTGAAACTGGCTGTTTTCGTCGACGGCAATCGCGTAGTGAATCAGGCAATCGAAAGTTTCGAAGGAAATGCGTGGAACACGTTTGCGCTGAACACCCCGCTGGCAATACCGGCGAACGCCGACTTGCTGTTCGGCATTGAAGTCGCGGAAGTTGATTCGCTGAGTTATCCGCTCTCGACCGACAATTTGCCGGTTGTTGCAGGCAAAAGCGATCTTTTCTCCGAAGACGGTGGCGCCACCTGGCAATCGCTTACCGATTGGGAATATCCGTTCAACTGGCTTATCATAGGAAATGTACGGTCAACAGCCGCTGCCGCCGAACGTACTCCGGACATTCTGGGTTACGAAATCTATCGCGGCGACGAGAAAATCAATACGGGCTTGACGTTCGCACAGGTTTTTGTCGATACCACGCTGGTCGGCACGGCAGAGGCTGATTACAGGGTGAAAACTTATTCCCTGTTCGGCGGTTTGTCCGACTTTTCGGAACCGGCTCATGTCGGCACGGTGATCTCCGGTATTTCATCGCTTGCGGCGGAAGGCGTAGCCGTCTATCCGAATCCGGCAGTCGAATTTATCCGGATCAGCGGCGAGTTTTCCACGGTTAGCTTCTTCGACTTGAGCGGACGCAAAGTCCTGGAAGCCAAAGAAAGTCCGGTGGAAATAAAATCGCTGAACGCCGGTACCTACGCTGTGGAAATAACCGCTCCCGGCGGTTCCAAAACCCGGTCGAAGGTAATAATCAGGAAATAGATTTCTATTTTTTTTAATTGTTTGAAGGAACAGGCTGTTTGAAATGATTTTCAGACAGCCTGTTTTTTTGTGTTTGTTCTCCATTATCAGCGTAGCGTTTCGCCATAGCTCGTGTGTGGCGTAGCATGGACGTTTTATGACTGAGATCGAATGGGCATCCGGAACTGTGAAGCAGTTCAATTTCGCCAGATTGACCTCTCCCCCCTGCCCCACAGGGGAGGGGGAGTTGTGGCTGTCTCAAAAGCCTGTCATCCCGCGTCTGACGCGGGATTCCCGAAAAAAGGACACTGGTTTTTCAGGGGATTGCGGGTCAAGCCGCAATGACAAATACAGTAGGGGCAATTCGCGAATCGCCCCTACCGGCATTTTAGATAAAATGAAGATGCGTCTGCCCTGCCCCTCTCCCCTACCCTGCCCATGCTATTACTTGCTCGGACATTCAGAGCAATGTTGCTCGGACATTCAGAGCAGCGTTGCTCGGTAA
>JAISOP010000168.1 GCA_031275525.1 Tannerella sp. | reverse complement strand
ATTACTTTTCATACGGAAATACGACGGCTACGGGAATCTTGCCGAACAACAGGTTCAGCCGCCATGCGGTATCGTTCCGTCAAACCTGCCTGCCGCTGGACAACAAGCGCCTGCAAGTCGAAGTGTCGGCCAGTTACATTCACCAGACCGTAGAAAACAAAATCAGCGGCGGAACGGTTTACAACCCGCTCTACAACCTCTACCTGGCGCCGAGAAACCTGGACATGGACTATTACAGGAACTTCGAATCCGAAGGCGCCTGGCTGTCCGAAAATATATACGTCCTTAAAGCCGTGGCAGGGAAGGTTGACTCCGAAGCCAAACAGGTGACATTGAAGGGAATGAAACAGAACTGGTTTTTAGGACGCGGATCGTCCGGCGAAAACAATCCCTTCTGGCTGAGCAACCGCTCCCTTACTTCCTCCACAACTCGCCAGTTCTGGGGAAGCGCCGAACTTAAATACAGGCTGCTGGACGGCTTAAACGCCCAGGCAAGAATCAAGTACGATCGCACGGAAGTCGCCGATACGGACAAAAAATACGCCACTACGGTGGAACGGGAAGGTACCCTCATTGACCGCGGACAGTCGGATTACGCCACCTCCACCCGCTACAACCTGTTTGCCGATTTCATTCTCAACTACTCGAAAACGGCGGGCGATTTCTCCATCGCCGCCAACCTCGGCGCTTCCTTCGACATCAGGAAGGGGGAAGATTTCTGGATGCGGAGCGGCGGACCGGGCAGCCTGCCCTATTATACGGACGTGATAGATATTCCGTTAACCGTCAACCACCTGTATCCCGATGCTTCTTCTATTGCGGAACATTCGTTTTATCGCGACAGCGACTGGGACAAGGCGCTGTTCGTGACGGGAACACTGGGTTACAGAGACATGGCTTTTCTCGACGCCACCTACCGCATCGACTGGACACGTACTTATACCCAGTTCAAGGCAATGGCCAGCGTGAAGCCGTATTTCGATTATTATTCCGTTGGCGCCAATGTCCTGCTGAACCGCCTTTTCGACGGGGATGGAAAAATCGACCTGCTGAAGCCGCGCATTTCGTACAGCGTTGTGGGCAATCCGTTGCCAAACAAGCGCATCACGAACGGAATGCAGGTGCAGCAGCTGGGCGGCGGAATTTTGGCGGTTGACGTTTCGGAATTTGTCCCCGAACCGGAAATGACCCGCTCACTCGAAGCCGGCGCCGATTTCGCCTTCTTCCGCAATACGGTCGATTTTAACTTCACGCTATACAATGCGCTCAGCATCAATCAATACCTGGAAATAAAGTCCGCGCTGGGACAGATAAAGCCAATCAATACAGGCAAAATACGGAACAGGGGAATCGAAGTCATGCTCGGATACAACTGGATGCCGTCGAAAAGCTTCCTCTGGAAAACGGGCTTCAACTTTGCCTTCAACGACAATAAAATCATCCGGATACATAAAAACAGGAAAGACGTCCGCGTAACCATCGGAACATCGGACAACCTGCAAGTCAAATTCCTCGAAGGAGGCTCCTATGGCGATCTGTACGCGAAAGATTTTTCACGCTACAACAAATTCGACGAGGAATTGGGACTGGGCAAAGAAGGCGACATCATCCTGGACCAGCAGGGAATGCCTTCGCTCGCGTCGCGGGGCGGCCACAACCGCTATCTGGGAAACATGAATTCCAACATCCATACGGGTTGGCACAACACGTTCAAATACAGGGACATTTCGCTCTATTTCCTGATCGACGGGAAAATCGGCGGAAAGGTCGTCTCCTTCTCCGAAGCCTGGTTCGACGCCCGGGGCGTATCCGAACGCTCGGCGCAGGCGCGTACATCCGGCCTGGTCTGGACGGACGCGAACGGTGAAAAATTCCCCGCCGTGATCATGCCCGACGGAAATCCGGCCGCCGCCCGGAAATACTACGAAACCATCGGAAGCCAGATATTCCCCTCCGAATACGTCTATGACGCCACCAGTTTCCGGATGCGGGAAGTTTCCCTGGGCTACACTTTCAGCAGCCTCCCCGCCTTCATCCGCTCGCTCACGGTTTCGCTCACGGGAAGAAACCTTTTCTTCCTCTACAGGAACGCTCCTGTCGATCCCGACGTTTCCCAGTCTACCGCGAACGCCCTGGGCGGCGTCGATATCTTCACCCTGCCCACAACCAGGAGCTACGGTCTGAACATTAAACTGTCATTTTAACACCACTCAATCATGAAGAAAAAGTTTTTTATCCATCCATTTTTCCTGCTCTGCCTGAGCGCCCTGGCGGTTTTGACCGCTACCTCTTCCTGCACCGATGAATTTGGCGACGTCGAACTCAACCTGATCCACGGCTCCACCCATTCGGTGGCCGACCTGGAAACGGCCAAAGGCATGATGCTGGAAGCCATACCGCGGATACACGAGCTGCGGGAACACCAGTACCAGTACCAGTGGAACCTGCATATCGACAATTACGCCGGCTATCTGTGCGTGGCCAACAACCTGGAAGGCCGACTGCCTTCGACCAACTACCTGAACTCGGATTTCGAATCGGGGCCGATCTCCAATTTCCTCTGGGTCATCCGGCAGGTGGTACCCGTGATGAACTCGGCGAACGACCTGGAATTTCCCGAACTGGGCGCCGTCGCGACCATTATCTTCTGCCTTGCCGCACAGGAATATACCGACGTACACGGCCCGATGCCCTATTTCGATTACAGGGATTTGAAGGAGGATCCCCCCATGAAATACGTGCCTGTGAAGGATATTTACTACGATATCCTGGAAAAACTGACCGAAGCGGTAGATACGCTGAAAAAGGCCGACATGACGCCGGAACAGAAGGAAGCCCTCGTTTTCTTCGACAAAATTGCGGGAGGAGAAGTTTCGAACTGGATCAAACTGGCGAACACCCTCCGCCTGCGGATAGCCATGCATATAAAAAAGGCGGAACCCGAAAAGGCGAAACGGGAAGCGGAAGCGGCCGTGCAGGCGGGCGTGCTGACGCAAACCGACAGGGACATCGAACTGGCCATTCCCGCAGGCGACCATCATCCGCTCTATACCATCTCCGATACCTGGAACGATACCCGTCTGAACGCCTCGTTCGAAAACATACTGAAACGCCTGGGCGGAGATAACCGGTTCATGCTGAACAAGCTTTTCGAGGCCAACCATGCTCCCCTGGAAGACAAAAACGGCAACCCGGCCTTTCTTGAACCCGGTGAACAGTATGTTGGCATCCGTTCGGGAAGCTCGGTTTTCAACAAAAACGAAAACCTGGGCGCCTACGTCGTATTCTCGAAAATACACCGCAATTTTGCCACTCACCCGATTCCCATCATGAAAGCAGTCGAAGCCCTTTTCCTGCGTGCCGAAGGCGCCCTCTACGGATGGGACATGGGAGGAACGGCCAAACAGTTTTATGAAGAGGGAATCTGCCAGTCCTTTATCCGCGAAAGCGCGACCGAACGCGAGGCGCTCATCTATTACAACGCCTACATGCGCATCGACCGGCCGGCAGACATTACATACATCGATTATTACGACAGGAAAAACGATTACGACAATGAAGAGCATCTGGTGCAGGTCGGCAACAAGTGGGACGAAGCGGACAGCAATGAACGGAAACTGGAGCGAATCATGACGCAAAAGTACATCGCCAACTATCCCGTGTCGCTGGAAGCCTGGACAGACATCCGGCGAACGGGCTATCCGCGACAGATTCCCGTCGTCTATGACGCCGGCGACCATTCGACACGGGGCGGCGTCGTCCGCCGCATCCCCTTCCAGCTGGACGGAAGCGTTTCTGCCGAAGACGTTTACGATACGGGAATCCCTGCCCTGGGCGGCGCAGGAGACTACCAGGGTACCCGCCTGTGGTGGGACGTGGACAGGCCAAACTTTTGACCCATCCCCTGCCCCTCCCCACAGGGGAGAGGGCGCAAAGCGCGAATGAGTGCATTCGTGGCAAAAGAATATTGATTGACACCAATGCACGAACAGGAGAGGCGATTGGTTCGGAGCATGAGAGATGAACGGTTCGGGGCATGAGAGGTGAACGGTTCGGAGCATGAGAGGTGAACGGTTCGGAGCATGAGAGATGAACGGTTCGGGGCATTAGAGATGAACCGTTCGGGGCATTAGAGATAAACCGTTCGGGGCAACAAAGACGATTTGTTCGGGGCAACAAAAATGAGTCCTTCGGAGCAAGGCTTGCGTCCGCTCCCCCTCCCTTGTGGGGAGGGGGGCAGGGGGGAGAGGTCAAGCGAACAGATTACAGATACAATATCGCATACAGTTTTATGCGTTTAATTTTTTAATATTTTTACTTATGAAAAAGATTTCTTACTACATGTGGATAACGGCAGTGTTCATGTTATCCGCACTGACAGGGTTCAGTCAAAACACCCTGTATGTTAACTGGGGAACACAGGAGCCGGATTCCATGCTGCTGTGGTTCAAAGACGGCGTGCCATCCGATTTGTCCAAACTGACGGATCTGGAATTCCGGCGCTCCCATGTACGACCGAAACCGGTAATCGTCAATCAAGCCCAACAGCTGGATCCGTCGATCGACCCGCGCCGGTCGATATTCTTCAACTGTCCCATAGGCTCCAATTCGAGCTTTACGGGACTGCCTTCCGGCGTCTTCGACGAAGACGTTTTCAGCATGTGGCAGTACGTGAAAATACACGGCAACTGGAGCAACAGCTGGTTTATCGCTCCCGCCGCCTATTCCGACGCCGCCCACAAGCACGGTACCGCCGTCCTCTCCTCCTGGTTTTTCCCCTGGGCGCACCACTATGTGGCAGGGAAAACCAAGGAAGAAGACCCCCTTTCGTACCGGGTGGAACTGATAACCAAAAAAGATGCGCAAGGTAACTTCATCTATGCCGAGCCGTTCATCAACCTGCTCATGTTCCTGGGCGTGGACGGAATCAACTACAATTACGAATCCTACACAGATGCCGCCACCGAAGACTTGCAGGCTTTTCACGCCCGCCTGTACGAAGTAGCCAAAGAAAAGGGATTCGACACCTTCCACATCGGGTGGTACGACATGGTCAGGAACGATGGAACCTTAGGCCGGGATGCCTCCCTGTCTGCCGGAAACGACTTCTGGTACTACCAGTACGATCCGGCAAGCGACACGGGAAAAACGGCTTCAGATGCATTCATGCTGGATTACGGCTGGGGAAAAACGCAGCTGGACAATACGGTAAACTACGCCAACCTGATCCAGGCGCCCAACGGAGCACTGGACGTATATGCCGGATGCTGGATCGTCAAATTGCAGCAAGCCTGGCTTTCGCTCGACCAGACAAAAGGCGTAAGCATCTGTCTGTGGGGCGAACACCAGATGAACCGCATCTTCCAGCACCGATCGGGACTGGACGAAACCCTGATACAGCAGAACTACCAGGATCGCCTGGATTGGGTTTTCACCGGCGGCAACCGCAATCCGAATCCGGCTACCCGCCTGCCGATCACGACAAGCATCAACGACATTGCCAACAACAATCAGCTGAAAACCTTCCACGGCATTTCGAGATACGTTACCGAACGCTCCACCGTACAGGGAGCGCTGCCTTTTGCCACCAGCTTCGTGCTGGGAAACGGTACTTTCTACAACCACAACGGAGTGAAAACGCACGACACCTGGTACAACCTGGCTGCCCAGGACATGGTTCCCACCTATCGCTGGCTGGTGCTGGATGCCTCCGGCAATACGGCGACCCATATCAATGCCTCGTTCACCTTCGCCGACGCCTGGCTGGGCGGATCCGCGCTCGCCCTCACCGGCGAAGTGAAAACCACCCCCGCCGACATTCATCTCTACCGATCAGACTTGACGGCCGGCGCCACGCCCAAAGCCCGTCTGGTATATAAGGTGGAAAACGCCAATGCCGGCGAAAACAGCAACCTCCGCCTGATTCTCAAGAAAAACAATGCCGCAACCTGGACGGAATACAGCCTGGGAAACATTGCCGTGAAAGACGGCTGGAACGAAACCGAACTCTCCCTGGCCGGCTTCGACGCCACAGACAAAATCACCGCAATCGGCCTCCGAGTTCAGGGAGCCGCCGCCAAACAGGACTACAAAGCCCTGATCGGCGAATTGAAACTTTACAACGATACCCGCACAACGGTCGAAGCGCCGAAAGACCTTGCCGTCGAATACCTGAACGAATGTGCGACGATGATGGATTTGAAATTAGTCTGGAGCATGTCAGACGAAAACAAAACGCGCCTCGTTTACAACGACGAAGTAAACGTCGACCATTTCGAACTGTTCATCCAGGAAGGAACGGACGATCCGAAACAAATCGCACACACCTCCTCCTGGGCGCATTTCATAGCCAAAGTAAACCTGACGCCCGGACTGGAAAACTTCAAGATTGGCGTGCGTGCCGTTTCCACCGACTTGACGACTGCTTCCGCCATCACCTGGCAAACGGTTGAACGCGATCCCTCCGCAGCCCCCTGCAACACGGATATTTACTGCATGGCAAAAAACGATATGACCCTCGATGCCGCTGAAGAAGCCGTAGCGGTGCGATACTTCGAATCGGCAAGCACCGAAGGAGCAATTACCAACTTGAACCTGACCGGCGGTGAAGCTTCTGCCGAAGGCTACATCGGATACCTGGACGAAAGCATGCTCATCACGGTCGAACCCGGCAGCGCCTTCACCTTCAAGGCCAAAGGAACGGACCCGCTTCAATGGTGCCGCTATTTCATGTATGCCGACTGGAACGGAAACAGGAATTTTGACGTCGATACGGAAATCATCGCCCAGGGCGGCATAGTCGACAAAGGCGACACCACCGTAATCAAGCTGAATATTCCAATCACGGTACCCGAAGACGCAAGGCCCGGCTTCACGCGGATACGTGTCCGCTATGCCGATGCCTGGCGCGCACATCCCGGCGCCTGCGGACTGGCCACGCACGGTTATACTGCCGATTTCCTGGTAAAGGTGCTGGGCGATATTCCTGACGGACTGGAAGATGTTCAGACGGAAGCCCCGGCTTTCCATCCGAATCCGGTTACGGGCAACGTTACCTTCCAAAACGTGGAAAAGGTAAGGATCTACACGCTCACCGGCGCGCTGGTCGGCGTTTATACCGATGCAACGGTTAATCTTTCCCACCTGGAGCGGGGAACGTATATCGTGAAAATGGAACGCGGCGGCGTGACGAAAGCCGATTACCTGGTGAAGAAGTAACAGAAAGAAACTGTCTCAAAAGCCTGTCATTGCGGGCCTGACCCGCAATCCCCTTTTGAAGGGAATCCCGCGTCAGGCGCGGGATGACAGACTTTTGAGACAGCCTCTTTTCTTTAAATAAGTAAACGGGGGACTTTTGATACAGTCCCCCGTTTGCTTGTTTGTTTGCTTACTCTGATTTAGAGATTTACTGCGCTGTTTCTACCGTACCTTTGATGCTCATGATTATTCTTTCGTTAGTATTTGTAACAGCAGTAATCGTTTTATGAAAGCCACCAGGACGACCTTTGGGATTGTAAGTTGCAGTAATCTTACCTGTTTGACCCGGTTCGATAGGTTCTTTAGTCCAGCTCGGAACGGTACAACCGCAAGATGCAGTTGCATTGGTTATCAGAATAGCTTCATCCGTTTTATTGATGATGGTAAAAGTCGCCGTAACGCTTCCGCCATTTTCAGGGATTGTACCGAAATCATATTCGGCCTTCTCTACAATGATACCTTTTACTTCATCACCGGAAACCGTTTGTTTTGAATCGTCCGGAGTTGAAGACATTAAACCTAAACCTGCCAGAGCAGGAATAATAATTGCCAGTTTTAAAAGATTTTTCTTCATAACACCTAAAATTTAAAGATCATATAAATTATGTACTAATGCTATTTGAGTTGCAAATGTACAAATAAATTGTCATTTATCGCGTACTTCTTGAAGAATTTGTTCTTTCGGAAGAATTTGTTCTCTCTTTCGAACTGTTAGCGGATGAAGTTCTTGCTTCTGACGACGTTCGTCCGGAAGTGTTAGCGGAGGAGGTGCGTACCGATTGCCTGGAAGTTGCCGGAGGATTAGATGTAGCGCTTTGTGTTCGCGATCCCGTTTCACGGGAAGACGATTGCCTGCCTGTATTATTTCCAGAAACGCTTGCTCTTCCCGCTGGTTGTCTGCCTGCATTATTTCCGGAAACGCTTGCTCTTCCCGCCGGTTGTCTGCCTGTATTATTTACAGAAACGCTTGTACCCCCCGCCGGTTGTCTGCCTGTATTATTTCCGGAAACGCTTGCACTTCTCGCCGGTTGTCTGCCTGTATTATTTACAGAAACGCTTGTACTTCCCGCCGGTTGCCGGTTGCTTGTCGAATTATTATTCCGGTTCAGGTTTCCATTGCTTCCGGACGATTCCTGGCGGCTTGATGAACGGGAACTATAAGCTGCATTTCGAGTTGTCGGAGCTGGCCTCGGATTATTGTATTCCCTGTTGATCGTGTTTCTTTCGCGTTCCGGGGATGCATTGAATTGTGGAGAACTGTTATAACTACTCGACCGGCGCTTGGGGTTATGATCATACGTATAAGCATATCCATGCCGATAGGTGTTGTGATCGTAGCGATGATAGTAAACCGGACGTCCATAGTAATCGTAACGCCCTCTGTAATAACCGAAATTGGCGCTAAGCGCTCTTGGAACCCAACAGGCGTCTATCCAACGATAACCGCCGCGGCAGTATTCCCAATAACCCGGAATCCAGTAAGCGTCGGCATAAGGCGCCAATTCCCAATGTCCCTGTATCCATACGTAAGTACGGCGACTGTAATTCCACGACCAGTAACCGTCGATCCAGACATATTCGGGGGAGGGAGATGCAATAGCCCGGTTTCCAACCGATAAAACAACATTCGGCGCTAATGGAATATGAACATATACCGATAGCTGTACTTGTGCGTGAAGTGTCATTTTCCCACAGGAAAGAGATAAAAGGGAAATGAATACGATGGATAATAATTTTGTTTTCATGACTTCTATTATTTAGTTGTTAAACAAATTCTTTAGTTATATAGACAATCGTTTGATAAAAATGTTTAACATTCCATCATTAATAATTGTTAAGCGCTTTGACCGTCGCATTGAACGGCAAGCAGGTTTCTGTCGCCGAACGCATTGTCCACACGAGCGACATTGACCCAAAATTTGTTTTCCCGTATCCATTCCGCCGGAAAAGCGGCTTTGCCGCGGGAATAAGCATGTTTCCATTCATCGGCGCATACTTCGTATTGCGGATGGGGAGCATTGATCAGTACATTGTCGTCTTTGGAGGCAGTACCGTTAGCCACTTCTTCAATTTCTTCACGAATAGTGAGCATGGCGTCGATGAACCGGTTCAGTTCGGTCGGACTTTCACTTTCCGTCGGTTCGATCATCAATGTGCCGTGTACCGGAAAAGAGAGGGTAGGGGCATGGAATCCGAAATCAATCAGCCGTTTGGCAATATCCGTTTCGGTAATTCCCGAATAGTCTTTGAGGTTCCGGCAATCCAGAATCAATTCATGTCCGACCCGCGCTTTATCTCCTTTATAAACGATTCCGTAGGCTTTTTCCAGCTGCGAAGCCAGGTAATTGGCATTCAGGATAGCGATTTGAGTTGCCAGGGTCAGGCCGCTGCCGCCCATCATCCGGATGTAGG
This sequence comes from Tannerella sp., assembly GCA_031275525.1. Classification (GTDB taxonomy): domain Bacteria; phylum Bacteroidota; class Bacteroidia; order Bacteroidales; family Tannerellaceae; genus Tannerella. The sequence continues at coordinate 3,284 of JAISOP010000168.1, read as the reverse complement.
CGTAAGTAATGGGCAATATGCCCGCACTTCCAAAAGGAGAGGAAGCAACGGTGTTCAAAGAATTTCCATTTTTCATTGGGTGAGCGGGAAGGAACGGCGCCAAGTGTTTGGCTACGCAGACAGGCCCTTCGCCGGGGCCACCTCCCCCATGAGGAATGGCAAATGTTTTGTGCAGATTCAAATGGCAGACATCCGCGCCGATAAGCCCCGGATTAGTCAATCCCACTTGAGCATTCATATTGGCGCCGTCCATATATACCTGACCGCCATTGTCGTGGATGATGCGGCACATTTCCATGATATTGGCTTCAAAAATTCCGTGCGTGGAAGGATAGGTTATCATGAAAGCAGCCAGATGGTTTTTGTGTTCTTCCGCTTTGGCCTTCAAATCTTCGATGTCGGTATTGCCGTTTTCGTCGAACCGGATGGTTACTGTCTGAAAACCGGCCTGGATAGCGCTGGCAGGGTTGGTGCCGTGAGCCGACGCCGGGATAAGAACAATGTTCCGGCGTTCTTCGCCGATGGATTTCAGGTATTCCCTGATTGTCATCAATCCGGCATATTCGCCGGCAGCGCCCGAATTGGGCTGGAAACTTACTCCCGGAAGGCCGGTAATTGTTCCCAGATAAGACGCCAGGTTTTCGATTAATTCCTGATAGCCTTCTGTCTGCTCTTCGGGAGCGTAAGGATGGATATTGGCCCAGTGGGGATTGTTCAGGGGGAGCATTTCGGAAGCGGCATTCAGTTTCATTGTACACGAGCCTAACGAAATCATCGAGTGAGCCAGCGAGATGTCGCGTACTTCCAGTTTTTTGATATAACGCATCAATTCTGTTTCCGTATGGAAGGAATTGAAAACCGCGTGGGTTAAGTAGGCGGAGGTTCTTTTGAATTTGTCGGCGAAGTAATAGCGTGCTTCCGGTTCTTTTTCACAGGGAAGGGCGCCGGAATTGGTGCAGGCTTCCGAAAAGATGTACAGGAGGATGTTGATGTCTTCCGGCAAGGTGGTTTCGTCGATGCTGATTCCGATAGCTCCGTCGTCGAAATAGCGGAGGTTGACCTTGCAGTCCAATGCCGTTTCGCGCAGGGTATCGAAGGAGGCATCCGGCGCCAGGCGGATTTTCAGGGTATCGAAAAAGTTCCTGTTTTCCTGTGTATGGCCTGATTTTTCCAATTCGGCGGACAGGAATCCGGCGTATGAATGGATGCGCAGGGCTATGTTTTTTAATCCTTGCGGACCGTGATAAACCGCATAAAAAGCGGCCATTGTAGCTAATAAGGCTTGTGCGGTGCAGATATTGGAAGTTGCCTTTTCGCGTTTGATATGTTGTTCGCGCGTTTGCAGGGCCATACGCAGGGCTTTTTTCCCGTAAGCGTCTTTGGAAATTCCGATGATTCGTCCCGGAATATTACGTTTGTATTCTTCTCTGGCGGCAAAATATCCGGCGCTTGGTCCTCCGTAATACATCGGGATGCCCAGGCGTTGTGAAGAGCCGAAGGCCACATCGGCGCCCCATTCTCCCGGAGGGGTCAACAGGGCTAAACTCAACAAATCGGCGGCTACGGCTACTTTGCTTCCGGCAGCTTGCGCCTTTTCGACAAAGCGGGAATAATCTTCGATTGCGCCGTCTGCATTCGGGTATTGAATGATAGCTCCGAATACGTTTTCGGAAAATTCGAACGTCCGGTAATCGCCTTTTTGCAGGACAATTCCTTGTGGTCGAGTCCGGGTGTTCAATACGGCCAGCGTGGAGTCGAATATTTTATTATCAACGAATAAAACATGAGCATTATTTTTTATTTGCTCCCTGCTTCTTGTCTGAAAGAGCATGTTGGCGGCTTCGGCAGCGGCAGTAGCTTCGTCCAGAAGCGAGCAGTTTGCCAGAGGGAGTCCGGTCAAGTCGCTGATCACGGTTTGAAAATTCAACAGAGCTTCCAATCGTCCCTGGGATATTTCGGCCTGGTAAGGCGTGTAGGACGTGTACCAGCAAGGATTTTCGAATACGTTGCGGATAATTGCGGACGGAGCGACCGTGTCGTACCAACCCATTCCGATGTAGGAAGTAAAAATTTCGTTTTTGGATGCCAGTTCGTCAATATGCTCCGCATATTCTCTTTCGGTCAAAGGTTCCGGAAGGTCTAATGCTTCTTTCAGGCGGATGTTGGCCGGGATTGTTTCGTTGATTAACTGTTCCAGACTGTTAACCCCGATTTTGGCGATCAAGGTTTCTATTTCTTTTTCATTCACTCCGATGTGACGGTAAACAAATTGTTCTTGCATATTGTATAAACTAAAAAATTATATTCGCAAATAAATATTGTGCTGTTTTTCTTCCATGACGGTGGATGTCGGGCCATGTCCGGGGAATATGACTGTATTTTCAGGGAGAGTCAACAAGTGGTTACGGATGGCGTGAATTAAAGTGGTTTTGTCTCCTTCCCACAAATCGGTTCTTCCTATGTCGTGACGGAACAGGGCGTCGCCGGTGAAAACGCAGTGGTCTTTTTCGCAGTAAAAGGAAAGACTTCCGGGTGAATGGCCGGGAGTTGGGAGCGCTTTCAAGGTGGTGTTTCCGAAATGGATATAATCGTCGCCGTTGATGAAATTTTCCGCTCTTACAGGCTCATAATCAATGCGAAGTCCGAAGGAGGCCGCCTGTATTTTCAGGTTTGGCATCCGATCTTCCTGTTCGCTGTATTGGGGTTTTAATCCGTAGTTCAGGTAGATAAAACGGTTGCCCAATACATGGTCGAAATGAAGATGAGTATTTAATACATGTTTTATTTTCAATTTACCGGAAGTGATGTATTCTTTCAGGCGGTTACATTCTTTTTCCGTAAATGCGCCACAGTCAATGATAACAGCTTCTTTGGTTTCGTCGTAAAGCAAATAGGTGTTTACAAACACCATGTTAAATTCGAATATTTTAATTTGCATTTGTCTGATTTTTTTTGCAAATATACATGAAAATTTTTGATTTACATGCAGCCAAAAGGAATCGAATGCTGGGCAGTTCCTGATTCTTACTACCCTCAACTCCCTAAGGGGGCGCTTAAAACCACATTCACCAATGCTCCCTCTATGGGATTGCGGCATCAGCAAGGCGCAAGACGACCGGAAATTTACAGGAAGACGCAAGGGATAAGGCTTGCGTCTTTTCATTGTCTCCGAAAAAAGCGTTATCGTACTCGAATCAAAGGCATAAAATTCTTCGAAACTTACACCTTCCTTGCGGTTGTTTTTTCGACGGCTGACCGACAAAAGTGGCGAAAAATAAGTTATC
>JAISOP010000098.1 GCA_031275525.1 Tannerella sp. | reverse complement strand
AAGCAGGGCGCCACTACTGCACGCGAGGCCGGTTCCGTATCCCACCACCAGTCGTGCAACACGCCGTCGCTCAACAGCAACTTGGGGAAATAGGACGCCTCCTTGCGCGGCCCGTCGGGGAAGTCTTTCCAGAACTTGATTTCGCCGTGCGTGTCGTCCCATCCGCCGCCGTGCTGCATGTCCTGCAGGAAGTCGGTCACGGTGGACATGTTGTTCGTCCGGTCGCGGTTGTAGTAGATGCCGAGGACCACTTCCGGGTTCCGGTCGTTATACTCCCAGGAATAGACCTTCCGGTATTCGTCCAGCAACGTATAATAATAGGTGCCGTTGTCGGCTCCGTCGATCACCTCTTTGGCCTTGGCTGCGGCCAACTGGTAGTACTCCGTTCCCCGGTTGAGCGGCCAGCCGGCCATCGACAGGTAAACGTAAGCCAGCGTCGCTTTGGCGGCGCCCTGACCGGCGGCGATGTTCATGCCGTTGCGGGCGTAGGGTTCGCTGCCGTACAGCGCCGGCGCTTCTTCGGCTATTTTCAGGTCGGAGACCACCAGGTTGTAAATCTCTTCGACCGGCACCAGCGGCGCTTCGTAGTCGATTTCCTCTTCCAGCATGACGGGCACCGGCCCCCAAGTCTGTACCAGGTAGAAATAGGCATAGGCCCGCCAGTAGTGCGCCTGGGCCAGGGCGGTACGGATTTCGGCCGGCGAGACGTCGGGCGTCTTTTCGGCGTTGTTGATAACGAAATTGGCGGCTTTCACCATCTTCCAGCGGTTTTCCCATAGATAGGGCATCCAGGCGTTGTTGTCCGACACGTCGTACTGGTCGTGCTCCCGGAGGGGCTGTTTGTTGCTGGCCGGATGAGTGGAGATGTCGTCGCCGGCCAGGAAATTAGTGCCGGTGTAGTGGTTGGCGTGCTGCGCATCCGCCACAATCTGGTAGAGCGCATTGAGCGCCAGGCTCAAATCGTTTTTGCTGGTGAAAAACGTCTGGGTTGCCAGCCGGCCCTTGGGGTCTTCGGTCAGGAACTGCTCGCAGGAAACCATCCATGCCGCCGTAACCGTCAGCGCCCATATCTTCCATGTTCTGTATACTCTTTTCATATTCATGAGGTTTTAAATGATTCCATATTAAAAATCCAGTTTGGCGCCGAAGGTGAACGTCCGGGGCACCGGATAGGCGCCGTAGTCCAGTCCCGTGTAAGCATTGTAAACTTCCGGATCCATGCCCTTGTACTTCGTGAGGATGAACAGATTCTGGGCGCTTATCGACAGTTGAATGTCGGCCACCTTGGCCACCTGTTTCGGAATCCGGTAGGCAATGCTGACGTTCTTCAGTTTGAGGAAGGAAGCGTCTTCCAGCCAGAAGTCCGAATTGCCGTAATATTTGGTTTCCGAATTAGTGTTGCTCGGGAAGAGTGCGTCGGCCTTGTTTTCCACCTTGTCCCACCCCTTGTAGTAGGCGTCGCGGAGGGTGATAAAGCGGTACATCCCGGTCATGGAAGCCAGCGCGTAGCGGGTCATGTTGAGCCGGTTGAAGCCGGTGGCGGCGTTGATAAAGACGCTGGCCGACCAGTTTTTCCAACTGATCATGTTGTTCCATCCGAAGGTCCATTTCGGGTTGGCCTGTCCCATGATCACCTGGTCGTCGGCCGTGGGGCTGGTGGTCAGGCTGCCGTCGGCACGTTGGTACAGGTTGGCGCCCGCGTCGTCGAAACCTTTCCACTGATAGAGATAGAAGGAGCCAAGCGGATAACCCGGTTTCATGATCTGCATGGCGCCGCCGTAATTGCTGTAATTAGCGTCGAGTATGAAGTCCGAACCTGCCAGATCCACGATTTCATTCTTTACATAGGAAGCGTTCAATGCGGTTTCCCATGTCAGGTCGTTTCCGCTTACGGGAACGGTATTCACGGAAAACTCAATGCCCGAGTTCTTCACCTCTCCCTGGTTGACCCAGAAACTGCCGCCGCCGTTGTAGCTCGGGACCACTTTCTGGAAAAGCAGGTCTTTGGAATCCTTCAGGAACCAGTCGAGGGTCAAGTTCAGGCGGCTCTCCAGCACGCTGAGGTCCACTCCGATGTCATACTGGTAGGTTTTTTCCCAGCGTACGTCGGGCGTGGCGAACGAGTTGCCCCAGTAGCCCGTGTAAGGACTGGAGGTGCCCCAGCCGTAGGACGTGGTGGAGAGCATGCCCAACGTGCTGTATCGACCGATGTCCTGGTTGCCGGTGATACCGAAGCTGGCTCTGACCTTCAGCTGCTGGAAAAGGTCCCGGTCGCTCAGGAACTCCTCTTTTGCCGCGTCCCACGCCAGGGCGCCGGAGGGGAAGTAGCCCCATTTGTTGTCGCCCTGGAACTTGGACGATCCGTCGGCGCGGAAGGTGCCGGTCAGCAGGTACCGTCCCTTGTAACTGTACATCAACCGCCCGATGCCCGACACGATGGATTCGGCCGAGTAGTCATTGCTTTCGCTGCGGGTGGCCGCGTTGTTGATATTCCAGTAACCCACGATTTCGTTGCTCAGGTTCGATCCGCTGATCGCCAGGCTGGTCGTTTCGATATTACTTGCCTCCCAGACGGCGGTGGCGGTGAGGCTGTGGTCGCCGAAGGTTTTCTGATACGTCAGGTTGTTGGTGTTCTGCCAGTAAACGTTCATACCGCTGCCGTTGGACATGCCGTTGATCTGACCCGGAGCGGCCAGCGCCGAGGTGAACGAATAGTTTGGATTATGGTAATAGTTAGCCCCGCCCTGTACCGAGAGCGTTAGCCCGTCCACAATCCGGAACAGCAGGTTCAGGTTTCCGTTCAGGTAATAGCGGTAGTTGTCGTTGTAGTTGACCATCCTCGCGCCGTAGGGATTGTTGTCGACCGCATTGTAGGGGTCGCGGTTGTACACGCCCGTTTCTTCATTTTTCATCTCCATGGCGGGCGAGTAGTTGATGGCGTTCATCAGATCGACGCCGTTGTTGTGGGCGTGCATCCTGGCGGCGTTGACCTTGGTGGACATCGTCAGCCAGGGCGCCACCTCCGTATCTAAGTTCACTCTCAACTGGGCACGCTGAAACTTAGTAGTAATGGTAATGGCCGAGATGTCCAGCATGTTGCCGGAAACCAGGTAGCGGTTTTTCGCGTTCCCGCCCGAAATGCTCAGCTTGTAATCCTGGCTGATGCCGGTCTGCGTCAGGAGGTCCTGCCAGTCGATGCCCTTCGTGCCGTTTTTGTAGGCCTCCACGTCGGCGGCCGAAACGGTCGTCGAACCCCAGATGTCGTTCAGCGCCAGCGCATACTCGTAAGCGCTCAGCAGATCGTACTTTTTAATCATACTGGACATGCCGACCGCCGCGTCCACCGTGATCCGCGCCTTTCCTTCCAGGCCCCTGCGGGTGGTGACCAGCACCACGCCGTTGGCGCCCCGCGAGCCGTAGATGGCCGTGGCCGACGCATCCTTCAGCACTTCAATAGACTGGATGTCGGAGGGATTAAGCCCTTCCAGCCCGCTGGTACTGACAATCCCGTCCACGATATAGAGCGGGTCGCTGCTTTTGTTGATGGAGGTCGTGCCGCGGATACGGACCTTGACGCCCTCTCCCGGCATACCGCTCAGCGTGGTGACTTCCACGCCGGGGGTGCGTCCCTGCAAAATATCCTCGATCCGCTTCACCGGCTGGTCTTTGAACTGTTTGTCCGAGACCGAGGCCACCGCGCCGGTCAGGTCGCTTTTCTTGACCGTTCCGTATCCGATGACTACAACTTCTTCCAGCACTTCGCTGTCTTCCTGCAGGATGACGGAAATCGACGTTTGGCCGGCCACCTTAATGTCTTGCGTGGCATAGCCGATAAACGAAACCTGGAGTGTGGCGTTTTCGGCTACGCTCAGGCTGAACGCGCCGTTCACATCGGATACCGTTCCGTTGGTGGTACCTTTCTCCATCACATTGGCTCCGATCACCGCTTCGCCCTGCGAGTCGATGATCCTGCCGTTCACTCTTTTTTCGCCCTGTGCATACAGCGAAAGCGAACCTCCCAAAATACATAGCAGGCACATTATTTTGCGCCAGGTGTACCAGTTTTTTAATATCATACTTCTTTTCATTTGCAAATAGGTTTAATGATTTATTTATTAATAAAAGCGGCTTTCCGAGCGTCCGGCCCTTACTCGCCTTTTTGTTCATTCTTCGTGCAATCATAATGCATATAGGTCTCTATCCGGTATCCATATAAACACCCTCCTTTCCAATTTGGTCTTGAATTATACATACGATTAATACAAAAATAGGATTGCACTGTTCCGAAAACAGCGCTATAGAGCCAGGCGTTTTGTCAATAAAAAGTACGCCTGGCTTGTATGTAAAGAAATTGTTTTGTAGCTTATGCGCGCGAGGCTGTGTGTGTGTGTGTGTGTGTGTGTGTGTGTGTGTGTGTGTTTAAGAGATTCGTCGGGAGAAGCAAATACAGGAAGTTAAAAATCACTTTTATCGCACAAGCAAATGATGTATTCACATCACCGGATATGTAAAAATTGCAATTCCTAAACCTACGATGTACAAACTTGTACATTTCACCTCTGTTACTCATCCAACACATATATTTGTCACATTGATAGCGCTTAATATCATTCTAAAGCGTCGCAATAAAATTTCACGCCGGCAAATATACAACAATAAAAAGAGTGCCTACCCTCTATTTGCGTTAAAAAATAGAGAACAAAATGTTAATGTTATGGGTGGCTCGTTGGCAACTCAGGAAGGAGGGGGCAGGTCAGAGCTTGAAGTGCATGGTAATCACCGTGTTTGTTGGCGGCGGAACTCGGCACAGAGGATGGCGGTGGCCACCGCCACATTCAGCGATTCGGCGCCGGTGCGGGAAGCCGGCCAGGGAGGGATGCGGAGCCGTCGGTCAACAAGGGCTTCGACGGACGGGCGGATGCCGTTGCCTTCGTTGCCTACGACCAGGACGCCGCCAAAGGTAAGGGGTGATTCGTAAAGGCTGTCGCCCTCCGTGAACGCGCCGTAACGCGGAGCCGGCCGGTCTTTGAGGAAGGTTTCCAACTCTGCGTAGTGCACGTTGACGCGGGCCAGCGCGCCCATGGTAGCCTGCACGGTTTTCGGCCCGAAGGCGTCGGCGGAGTCCGGGCTACAGACGACGTGTTCGATGCCGAACCAGTCGGCCAGCCGGAGGATGGTTCCCAGGTTGCCGGGGTCTTGCACGCCGTCGAGCGCCAGCACCAGCCCATCGGCCCAAACAGCGTCGTCCGGGCAGGGCGCCGGACGCCTGAACACGGCTACTACTTGTTGCGGCGATTTCATCAGGCTGACCTTCCGGATGTCGCCCTCCCCGGCCACCACCAGTTCCCCGGCCGGCAAGTCGCCCTGCGTCGCCATCCACGACGGCTCGGCCAGCATCCATTCGCATTTGAGTGTCCCGATGAGTTCGCTCACCAGTTTGTTGCCCTCTGCTACAAATAATTGTTCCTGATCGCGGTTTTTCTTCCTCTCCAGGGAATGTACCCACTTTATTTTTGCCTTGCTTACCATACTCCTGCGTATTTCGGGGGGTCAAAAATAAGGGAAATAATTTATTTACGTACTTTTGCGGGCAGAAAAAACGTTGCAGTGAAGAAAACAATCCGCTTTCTATGGTTCACGGGTTGGATGGCATGTATTTTTTCATGCAGTACGACGAAATTTGTGGGCGATAACGAGTACCTGCTGGACAGGGTGTCTATCCGGGTGGACAGCAGCCGCGTCAAAGCCGGCGACTTGAAACCCTATCTCCGGCAACAGCCGAACTTCAAGATTTTCGGTATCCTGAAATGGCCGTTATACGTGTACAACTGGTCGGGACGGAACGAACGGAACCGGCTGAACCGGGAACTCCGCCGGCTGGGGGAGCCGCCCGAAATCGTGAACGATACGCTGATGCGCCGCTCGCAGACCGAATTCAAACGCTATTTAGTCAACAAGGGGTACCTTCATGCCGAGGTTTCGGCGTCGGTGGATACCGTCTCGCGGAAAAAGGCGACGGTGAACTACCACGTCGTTCCCAACGAGCCTTACCGCATCCGGGACTACCGGATATGTATCGACCGTCCGCAGATCGACAGCCTGGTCCGCCTGGAAGCGCCGCGGGCCTCGCGGCTGTCTTCCCTCTTCCATTCGACGGAGGAGTTTACCCCGCTTGTGCAAGCGGGCGACCTGTTTGACCGGGACCTGCTGGACAAGGAGCGGCAGCGCATCACCACGCTGCTGCGGCGCCGGGGATACTATGCCTTCAGTCATGACGCCGTCCGCTTCACGGCAGATACCGTCGAGGGAAACCGGGTCGATCTGGAGATGACGCTCAAGCCGGCGAAAGACCCCGTGACGGAACGGATGTACCGCCCCTATTACATTAACCGGGTGCGCATCGTGACCGGTTACGACCCCTTGAACCCGGAGAGGAACGTGCCGGAAGACTCGGTGCGGAGACAGAATATCCGGATTTACTACCCGGGAAAGGAACAGACCCTGCGTCCCGGCGTCCTGCTGCACAAGTGCTACATCATGCCCGGCATGTTGTACGGCGAGCGGAACATCGAACAGACCTATCATGCGCTCATGACCCTGCGTACGTTGCGCTACGTGAACATCCGCTACGAAGAATTCGAGGAAAACGACACCCTGAAACTAAACTGCACCATCCTTACCTCGCCGGATAAAACGCAGGGCGTTGGCGTCGAAGTGGAAGGTACCAATTCCTCCGGCGACTTCGGCTTTGCCTCCGGAGTGAATTACCAGCACCGGAATCTGTTCCGGGGTTCGGAATTGTTCTCGGCCAAAATCCGGGGGGCCTACGAAGCCATCTCGGGAACAAGAGGCTCGGGGCGGGGCAACTACTGGGAATATTCCGGCGAAGCATCCGTTCTGTTTCCCTCGTTCCTGTTCCCGTTCGTCAGCCCCGGCTTCCGGCAGAAACTGCGTGCCACGACGGAGTTGAAACTGAGCTACGACTATCAGCGGCGTCCGGAATACCAGCGTGAAATCCTTTCAGGCGGTTGGAGCTACATCTGGCAGAACCGCACCAACTCCCTCGAACGCCATACGCTGAAGTTGCTCGATGTAAACTACATTCATCTCCCCTACATCGACCCGTCGTTCAAGGATTCGCTGCCCGGCCTGACCACGCTCTACAACTACAACGACCTGTTTATTTTCGGTTCCGGCTATACCTATACCTTTAATAATTACGACCCGCTGAAACGCGACCGCGACACGTATTCCTTCCGCCTGTCCATCGAATCGGCCGGCAACCTGCTGTACGGGCTTTCCGGACTGTTCGGCGCAGACCGGGACGCCTACGGCCGCTACAAACTCTTCGGCCTCCATTACTCGCAGTTCATCAAAGGTGACATGGACTTTGCCCGGAGCATCATCATCGACGGGCGCAATTCCCTTGCCGTGCACCTGGGCGGGGGAATCGGCTATCCGTACGGGAATGCGAAGGAACTGCCTTTCGAACGGCGTTACTTCGCCGGCGGCGCCAACAGCAACCGGGGATGGTCGGTACGGTCGTTAGGCCCGGGCAGTATGCCGGTGACCGACCGGACTACGTTTGTCAACCAGGTGGGTGACATCCGCCTGGATGCCAACATCGAATACCGTTCGAAACTGTTCTGGAAATTTGAACTGGCGGCCTATGTGGACGGCGGGAATATCTGGACCGTCCGGACGTATGACTATCAGCCAAACGGGAATTTCGACCTTACCCGTTTCTATAAGGAGATTGCCGTATCCTACGGCCTGGGCATCCGGCTGGACTTCGACTATTTCCTTATCCGTTTCGACACGGGTATGAAAGCCTACAATCCACAGGAAGAAGGTCGCCGGAAATGGGCCGTCCTGTATCCGGGACAGCGTGATCAATTCGCCTGGCACTTTGCCGTCGGCTATCCGTTTTAAGACCCGGACGCATCCATTCGAGAAAAAAATCAACCGCACAACTGCTTGAATAGCAACTTGGACAGGGGGAGAACCTTATTTTTTTACATAAAAATCTCCGGTAGCCTTTCTGGAGATACTTTTTTTGGCTACTTTTGCGTATTAAATAAATAGCATAATATCACTATGAATAGATTTAATATAAATGCCATCGGCCGTTATTTAATAACGGTTTTCGTGTTTGGGTTTATGACAGGGTGTGAGGAAATCACGCCCGAAATTAAAGAGAAGGTTAACCTCGTCGAATCACTGATAGCGGTTGGTTTGAAGGGGTATGCCATTGATTCCGTGTACACGGAATTTGATTTCTATCGGGGCGCCAATGCGCGGATCACGGGTTTTCGCAAAGGTATTATCCGTCATGAAAACGGGACGGTTCAATCCATCCAGTGGAGCGGTACGTCGCCCAAGATAGAATATGGCGGAAGCTATATCAATTACTCCTACGAAGGTCTTCGGAGCGAAATCAGGTTGAATGCGCACGGTTTTGCGGAATTTGTGACGAACAGATACAGTAGCGGTGACCTCCAGTCTTCCCTGAAATACGTTTACGATGCGGCGGGACGCATAGAGTATGTCCTCGTGGAACGGCCCGGAAAGGAGCCGGTGTATGTGACTTACCGGTATCAGGACGATTCCGTTTCGATTCAGGAAGAAGGCATCGAATACCGGATTCCCCTTGATATGGTTCAAAGACAGGATGACGCCGGGTATATATGTGATGTATTGAGGTTCGGAGCTTCTCCGCTGAGCAAGGCATACATCATCATTCCGGACCTGTACTACCAGGGAATCTACGGTACACCCGTCAAATACCTGCCGGCCGAAATGATTGAAAGCAAAAGCCTCTCGAATGGCACCCAATCCATTATACGTGTGGGAAACAGCCACTTCTTTTATCAGTAAACGGCTATCTGCCGACTGACCATTATGACAGTAAGACGAATCATTACATTGAACCGGCGTATAGGGATGAGTACAGAATCGTGGTCCATGACTTTGTAAATGGAAATACCCCCCTTTGAGATTTTATACTACCTCTCATTCTCATTTCACCTATCTTGAAACAGAGTTTGAGAGTTTTTTTATCGGCGCCGAATAAGGTATCCGCTCACGAGGCAGCACATGCCGGCAACTTGAATCCAAGCCAAAGCCGGCGGGCTACCTCATGCGAAATATCGGGCGTTGCGGTTCCGGCGTGGATTTGAAGACAGCAAAAACAATAACATATCCTCATTTATGCACTTTAATAATGCATAAATGAAGATATGCAGGTCTGTCTCAAGGAAAATCCTACTTCAGCAGTTCTTTTATCTTGCCGGCAAAGGCAGTTTTGGCGGCAACGCCTACCAGTTTGTCTGCAATCTGCCCGTCTTTTTTAAAGAACATAACGGTTGGGATACTCCGGATACCGTATTGGGATACGAGGCTGTTGTTTTCATCTACATTTACTTTGCCGATGATTACTTTCCCGTCATATTCGGAAGCCAACTCGCTAATAATGGGCGCTATCGCACGACAGGGTCCACACCATTCCGCCCAGAAATCGAGAACAAGGGGTTTTCCTTCGTTCAGGACTTCATTAAAATTCTCATCTGTAATCGTTCGTAACATAATTATTCTACCTTTTAAATAGGATGTCAAAGATACGAATTATTTTTATGTACTGCGGTATTATTTGTTAATCGTAAAGTCCATATCCTCCGTTTCATTGATGAAATCAATCAAATCTTGCGTGACATTTAAGCGCAAACTCCTCGAAAACAGGTCTAAATACACCTGGTGTTCCCCGTCGATGACCGTGAAATAGAGTTGTGTTTTTCCGGGATTACTTTTAATGAATGTGGACAATTCGTTAATGATGTGGTCGTCCAGCTTGCTGACAGGTAGCGTAATCCGGATGTTTTTGATCAGGTCATCCTTCACGTCCTGCAACAACTGGACGGAATTGATTCTGAGTTCGAACTCCGACTCCCGCCAGCGTCGGGGCTGTACGGTGGCTTTAAAGAACAAATAGAGGCCCTGTTTCCCGAATTTGCCGTAGTTGATGAAGCCGCTCCCAAACAAAGGAATTTCTCCGCTGCCGTTGAAATCTTCAAGCTTGAGAACCATATATGGCTTGCCACTCTTGGAAATGCCTTCCCTGACGCCGGTCACGATACCGCCAAACTGTAGTTCCCGTCCATTCAGGACGGCCAGATCACTGAGGTCCGCCATTGTTGCATTGCAAATGTGATTCAGGATAATGCGGTATTCGTCAAGCGGATGTGCAGACAAGTAAATCCCGATGTATTCCTTTTCCTTGTTCAATCGTTCAAGGTCGCTCCATGCCATGCAGGCCGGAATCTGCGGCCGAGTGATTTCAATACTGTTGAAGTCGCCGAAAAGTGAATTTTGGTAAGACTCTTTATCCTCATGATAGGTATGTCCATAGTGCAGGAGGATTTCGGAAAAAGTTTCTCCCTTTTCGCCGGGCGTGACAAGCGGCTCGCGCCGGATGTTGAGGCTGTCGAAAGCGCCTGCCAGGGCGAGCGCATCAATCACTCTTTTGTTGCAGGTGAAGATGTTGAGACGCTCGATAAAATCGAAGATATCCTTGAACGGGCCGCCTTTTTGACGCACCTCAAGGATATTCTCCACGATGTTTCCGCCCACGCCCTTGATAGCGCCTAACCCGAAACGGATGTCGCCCTGCTTGTTGACGCCGAATTTCAGTACCGACTCGTTGACGTCCGGCCCCAACACCTGGATGCCCATCGCTTTACATTCGTCCATGATTTTGGTTATTTCCTTGATATTTGCACGGTTCCGGCTCAACACGGCGGCCATGTATTCGGATGGGTAATGCGCTTTCAAATAGGCTGTCTGATAGGCTATCCACGAATAACAGGTCGCATGGCTCTTGTTGAATGCGTACGAAGCAAACTTTTCCCAGTCTCTCCAGATTTTTTCCAGTATGGCCTGGTCATAACCGTTGGCCATGCCGCCGTGGATGAACTTTTCCTTCATTTTGTTCATCTTGTCTATCATCTTCTTTCCCATTGCCTTGCGTAATGTATCGCTTTCGCCCCGCGTGAAATTGGCCAGCAGGTGGGCGAGCAGCATTACCTGCTCCTGATAGACGGTAATTCCGTAGGTGTCTTCCAGGTAGCGCTGCATGATAGGGATATCGTACGTGATTTTTTCGCGGCCATGCTTGCGGGCGATAAACGACGGGATGTAATCCATCGGCCCCGGACGGTAGAGTGCGTTCATGGCAATCAGGTCTTCAAATTTGGAGGGCTGTAAATCCTTCAGGTACTTTTGCATACCGGCCGATTCAAACTGGAAGATGCTGGTCGTTTTACCCTGGCAAAACAGTCCATACGTTTTGGGGTCATCCATGTCGATATGGTCAATATCAATGCGTTCCCCCGTGGTTTGAGCGATGTTTTCGAGCGTTTCCCGGATGATGGAAAGGTTCTTCAGCCCGAGGAAGTCCATCTTGATGAGTCCCGTTTCTTCGATAACGGAACCTTCATACTGGGTGACGAGGATGTTTTCGCCGGTCTCCTTGTCTTCGGCAATGCTGACGGGCACAATGTCCGAAATGTCCTGTTGCCCGATGATAATTCCGCAGGCATGTACACCGGTATTGCGCACATTTCCCTCCAGTTTCTGGGCAAATTTCAGCGTATTCCTTAACAGCGGGTCGTCGCTGTTGGCAGCCTGCTTCAATTCGGGCACGTATTCGATGGCATTTTTGATGGTAAGTTTCTGGTCGGGAATTTTATCCGGCACCAGTTTGGCCAGGCGGTTGGCTTCGTGCAGCGGCAGTTTCTCCACGCGTGCCACGTCCTTGATCGCCATCCGGGTCGCCATGGTACCGTAGGTAATGATGTGAGCCACACGCTCCTGGCCGTACTTTTCCGTTACCCACTTCAGTACTTTACCCCGTCCGTCGTCGTCGAAGTCGATGTCGATATCGGGCATGGAAATACGGTCGGGATTGAGGAAGCGCTCGAACAGCAAGTCGTATTTGATGGGGTCTATATTGGTAATACCCAGACAATAGGCCACTACCGAGCCGGCGGCCGAGCCGCGTCCCGGCCCGACGGATACGCCCATTTCCCTGGCGGCGGAAATAAAATCCTGCACAATCAGGAAGTAGCCCGGGAAACCCATCGTCTTCATTGTGGTCAGCTCAAAGTCAATGCGTTCCCTCAGTTCGTCCGAAAGGTCATCCCCGTAACGTTCGTGGACGCGCTGCATGGTCAAATGGGCCAGGTAGTCGGCTTCGAGTTTGATACGAATGACTTTGTCGTAACCGCCCAGCCGTCTGTAATTCTTTTCTTCAAATTCTTGAATCAGGTCGGGTTCGGAATATTTTTGACGATAGCTTTCCTCCGTGCCGAACGAGGGGTCGATTTGAAAGAAGGGCATCAAGGCGTCGGAATCAATGGAGTAGGGCGTTATCTTTTC
>JAISOP010000297.1 GCA_031275525.1 Tannerella sp. | reverse complement strand
AAATTCCTATCTCGTTCGCTTTTTCCATTTCCGGCTTCCGGAAATTCCTATCTCGCGCGCTTTTTCAATTTCCGGCTTCCGGAAATTCCTATCTCGCGCGCTTTTTCAATTTCCGGCTTCCGGAAATTCCTATCTCGCGCGCTTTTTTCATTTCCGGCTTCCGGAAATTCCTATCCCGTGCGTTTTTTTCTTTTCCACTTCGTGGAAATTCCTATCCCGTACGTTTTTTTTATTTCCACTTCGTGGAAATTCCTATCCCGCGCGTTTTTTTTATTTCCACTTCGTGGAAATTTCTATCCCGAACGTTTTTTTTATTTCCACGAAGTGGAGAGTTCTATCCCGAACGTTTTTTTCATTTCCGGATTCCGGAGACTCTTGCTTCACGTGTTTTTTCCATTTCCGCAACGTGAAACGCCCAACGCTCCGCAGAGAAAGAAATTGTACGCGAATGCACGCGAATATCCGCGAATAAAATTATTCGCGTTCATTCGCGGACCAGTTCTTCTTTTTCTGCGGAGCGAAGCGTAGCGTTGGGAGTTTTTAGAGGCTCCCTTCCCTGAAATGGAGATTTCTTCATTTCTTGACAGTTCCTTGTCCGGTCGGCTGTGATTTAGCCATTTATTCCGCCATGGAGTCATTCCGGCAAAAATTCCTATCTTTGTACCCTATTCCATAATACAGTTGACGTATGGCAGTTTATTTAGACGATGTATCCAGAACTTTTGGGGAATATCTGTTAATCCCCGGTCTGACGACCAAAAAGTGTATCCCTTCCAACGTTTCGTTGAAAACGCCCTTAGTAAAACATGCGAAAAGTAAAAAACCGGTGATTACACTCAACATCCCCTTTGTATCGGCTATTATGCAGTCCGTTTCCGGTCCCGAACTGGCCATCGAACTGGCACGCAACGGCGGACTGTCGTTCATCTACGGCTCCCAACCCATCGCGGCGCAGGCCGGCATGGTGCGCAGGGTGAAGAAATTCAAGGCCGGTTTTGTGGTCAGCGACTCCAACCTGACGCCCGAAGACACGTTGGCCGATGTCCTCCGGACGGTGAAAAGGACGGGACATTCGACCATCGGCGTGACGCACGACGGCACCAGCAACGGACAACTGCTGGGACTGGTCTCCAGCCGCGACTACCGGACGGAGAGAGACCCGATGACCATGAAGGTCAAGGATTTCATGACACCCTTTTCCAAACTGATTGTCGGCCAGTCGGGCATTTCGCTCAGCGAGGCCAATCAAATTCTGTGGGAGCATAAACTGAACTCGTTGCCGATCATAGACAAAGACCGGAATCTGGTTTATTTCGTCTTCCGGAAGGATTATGACAGTCACCGCGACAATCCCGACGAACTGTCCGATGAAACCAAGCAACTGGTTGTTGGGGCGGGCATCAATACGCGCGACTACCGCGAACGGGTGCCGGCCTTGATTGAGGCGGGCGTGGACGCGCTGTGCATTGACTCGTCCGACGGCTATTCCGAGTGGCAACAGGAGGCGCTGCTCTGGATCAAACGTACCTGGGGCGACGGGGTGCCGGTAGGCGCCGGAAACGTGGTTGATAGCGACGGCTTCCGCTATTTGGTTGCCGCTGGTGCGGACTTTATCAAAGTGGGTATCGGAGGTGGTTCCATCTGCATCACGCGTGAACAGAAAGGCATCGGCCGCGGACAGGCAACGGCCCTGATCGACGTAGCCCGGACGCGCGATGAACATTATCGCCGGACAGGTGTTTACATCCCTATTTGCAGCGACGGCGGCCTGGTGCACGACTGTCACATGGTGCTGGCGCTGGCCATGGGCGCTGATTTCCTGATGATGGGACGCTACTTCGCCCGCTTCGACGAATCGCCTACCAAGACGCTGCGTATCGGGAACAACTACGTCAAGGAATACTGGGGCGAGGGTTCAAACCGCGCCCAGAACTGGCAACGCTATGACATGGGCGGAACGGAGTCGCTGAAATTTGAGGAAGGCGTGGACAGTTACGTCCCCTATGCCGGGAAAATGAAAGACAATTTGGCCATTACGCTGGGGAAAATCAAGGCCACCATGTGCAGTTGCGGCGCTGTCACCATCAAGGAACTCCAGCAACATGCCAAGATCACATTGGTATCCTCCACCAGCATCGTCGAAGGCGGTGCACACGACGTTATCCTCCGGGAACAGAACTAATTCCTGCCGGAAAAACGGATGATCAGCTATTTACAGATTGACGGGTTGACGAAAAGTTTCGGCGACCGGGTCTTGTTCCGCGACCTCACCTTCGGCATCGTGCAGGGACAGAAAACCGGCCTGATTGCCGGGAATGGCGCCGGGAAAACAACCTTGTTGAATATTCTCGCCGGAAAGGAGAGTTATGACGAAGGCGCCGTGGTCTTTCGCAACGACTTGCGCGTCGGCTACCTGGAACAGTTCCCCTATTTTCCCGAAGACCAGACCGTGCTGGAAGCCTGCTTTCACTCTGCTCATCCGGCGGCGCGGCTGATGGCCGAATACAAAGCGGCGATGGCGGCGGAACCTCTGGTGATTTCCGACGACTTGATGATGCGAATGGAACATGCCGGGGCATGGGATTATGAGCGGAAAGCCGGGCAGATTCTTTCCCTGTTGAAAATCGACCGTCTTGACCGGAAAACAGGGCAACTATCCGGCGGACAGCTGAAACGGGTGGCCCTCGCCAAAGTGCTGATGGCCGAACCGGAACTGTTTTTGCTGGACGAGCCGACCAATCACCTGGATATGGAGATGATCGAATGGCTGGAGGATTACCTGGGACGCTCGCAGGTCAGCCTCCTGATGGTCACGCACGATCGCTACTTCCTTGACCGCGTATGTAATGACATACTGGAGATTGACAACCGGGAAATATATCCATACAAAGGAAATTACAGCTATTATCTGGAGAAACGTAGCCAACGTGCCGACGCCCGGAATGCGGAAATCGAACGGGCAAACAACCTGTTGCGTAAGGAACTGGACTGGATGCGCCGTCAGCCCCAGGCGCGGGGCACAAAGGCCAAATACCGTATCGACGCATTCTATGAACTGGAGGAAAAGGCAAAGCAAAGGCAAGATACCGGGACACTCCGGCTGGATGTCCGGCCGGCCTATCTCGGTTCCAGGATTTTCGAGGCGGTCAACGTCTCCAAAAAGTACAACGATACCTGGATTCTGCGGGATTTCAACTATACGTTTGCCCGCTATGAGAAACTGGGAATCATCGGGGACAACGGAACAGGAAAGTCCACCTTCATCAAAATGCTGATCGGGGAAGTATCGCCCGACAGCGGCTGTTTCGATATCGGCGAGACCGTCCGTTTCGGCTATTACAGTCAGGAAGGGCTTCTGCCGGACGAAAACCGGAAAGTGATCGACCTGGTGCAGGACATCGCCGAGTACATCACCCTGGGCGACGGCAAAACCCTGGGCGTGTCACAATTCCTGAACCATTTCCTGTTTGCACCCGACAGGCAGCATCAGTATGTGCACAAGTTGAGCGGAGGCGAGAAACGGCGGCTCTACCTTTGTACCGTGTTGATGCGGAATCCGAATTTCCTGGTGCTCGACGAGCCAACAAACGACCTGGACATCGTGACGCTGAACGTGCTCGAGGAATACTTGCAGCATTTCAAAGGCTGCCTGATCGTCGTCTCGCACGACCGGTATTTTATGGACAAGATAGTAGATCATCTTTTTGTCTTTCACGGGAATGCGGAGGTACAGGATTTTCCGGGGAACTATACGCAGTATCGTGCGTGGAGGGAGGAGGAGCCGAAGGTGCAAAAAGAGGCGGTTCCCGGGCCTAAGAAAATGTCGTCCGTCCGCCTTGAGAAGGAATCGAAGAGGAAGTTGACCTGGCAGGAGCGGCGCGAATTTGAGTCTCTTGAACCGGCCATCGCCGCTCTTGAAGAAGAAAAGGCGCAACTGGAAATGACGTTAAGCAGCGGCAGCCTGTCGCACGACGAACTCACCCGCCAGGCCCGGCGTATCGCCGAGATCATCGAAGCAATCGACCGGAAAACCAACCGCTGGCTGGAACTGAGCGAATGGGATTAAATAAAAAGATTTTTTCAACTTCGCGCCCTCGAATGGAAAAAAATGACTAATTTTGTTCGATTCAAATCAAACAATGATATAACAAACAATAGAAAATTAGACGTATATGAAATTTGACGTATCAAGTTCGGCGCTTATGTCGCGCCTTCAATCCATCAGCAAAGTGATTGCAAACAAGAACACGTTACCCATTTTGGACTGTTTCCTGTTCCATCTGGAGGACGACAAACTGACCATCATTGCCTCGGACGTGGAAACACGCCTGATTACCGGCGTTGACGTAATGAATGTCCATGGTTCGGGTCTCTTTGCCGTTTCGGCAAAGATGTTGCTGGAACCGCTAAAGAAACTGCCCGAACAACCGCTGACGTTCGATATTAATGATGAAAACATGGAGATTTTCATCTATTTCGAGAACGGCAAATACAATTTTATCGGACAGAAAGGCGATACCTATCCCCAACAAAAAGCGCTGGCAGATGACTCTTCCTCCCTTACACTGGAATCGCAGGTGCTGTTGAATGGCATCGGCCGTGCGCTGTTTGCCGTGGCGGACGACGAACTCCGGCCGGTCATGAACGGCGTTTATTTCGACATCCAGACCGATTCCCTGACCTTCGTCGCTTCCGACGGACACAAACTGGTCCGGCTGAATAACAACGCCGTCCGTTCGGATGGTCGCGCGTCGTTTATCCTGCCCAAAAAACCGGCTAACCTGCTGAAAAGCCTGCTTCCCAAAAGCGACGACCCGGTGAAAATCCGGTTCGACGAAAACAATACCTACGTCACAATGGAGAACTTCGAGATGGTCTGCCTTTTGATCGAAGGACGTTACCCGAATTACAACAGTGTGATTCCGCAGGAAAGCCCGAACAGGGTGACGATCGAACGTCTTCCGCTCCTGAACGCGCTGGAACGGGTATCCGTCTTTTCCAATCCGGCGAGTTGCCTGGTGAAACTGCAACTGACCGGCAACCGGCTCGTCGTTTCGGCACAGGACGTTGATTTTTCAACCTCAGCCGAAGAAAAAATCTTCTGCCAATACGAAGGCGAAGAATTAAGTATCGGTTTCAAGGCAACGTTCCTGATTGAAATGCTGGACAATATCAACGCCAACGAGATTGTGGTGGCCCTGGCCGACTCCTCGCGTGCCGGTGTCATTGTGCCTGTCGAAAACGAGGAAAACGAAGACCTGCTGATGCTGCTCATGCCAATGGTATTAAACGACTAAGCGCCGGAACCTTATGCAGTTGAATTTAGCAAATCCGTTGGTGTTTTTCGACCTGGAAACCACGGGAATCAATATCAGTAAAGACCGGATTGTTGAAATCTCCATATTGAAGATTTTTCCGGGCGGCAAGGAAGAAAGCAAGACGCGGCGAGTCAATCCGGAAATACCGATACCGCCCGAAGCCACCCAAATACACGGCATTACAGACGAAGATGTAAAAGATTGCCCGACGTTTAAAGCCATTGCCAAGTCCCTGGCCGCCCTGATCGAGGGCTGCGACCTGGCGGGCTTCAACTCCAACCGGTTCGACATTCCGCTGCTGGCGGAGGAATTTCTGCGTGCCGGTGTGGACATTGACCTGAACAAAAGGAAATTCGTGGACGTGCAGACGATCTTCCATAAAATGGAGCAGCGCACACTTGCCGCCGCCTACCGGTTTTACTGTGACCGGGAGCTTGACAATGCACACTGCGCCGAAAGCGATACCCGGGCAACGTATGAGGTGCTGAAGGCACAGCTGGACAAATACCCGGATTTGCAGAACGACATTAAGTACCTGTCCGAGTTTTCGAGTTTCACGAACAACGTGGACTTCGCCGGGCGGATGATTTACAACAGTAAAAGGGAGGAAGTCATCAATTTCGGCAAATACAAGGGGCGGCTGGTGACGGAGGTCCTGGACAGCGACCCGTCCTATTACACATGGATCATGAACGGTGACTTTTCGCTGAATACCAAAAGGATGCTTACAGGAATACGCCTGCGGAGCAGACAGGGGAAAAGTAATTAATGTTTTCCGGATATACGGAAATGAACCGCGGCAACATGCAGGAACGGCCCTCCCGGCAATCAGGCAGACCGGCAGTTCCGTTTGCCGTTTTAACAGGATACGAAAAGATGCACGGATACGAAATGTTTTTTACGGCGCGTTGCTGCGCAGTGAAGGTATGACGATGAAGGATACGAAAATCATACTGGGCATCACGGGCAGTATCGCCGCATACAAGGCGGCGGTACTGCTCCGTTTGTTCATAAGGAAAGGCGCCGAGGTGCAGGTGGTGATGACGCCTGCCGCAAAGGAATTTGTCACGCCGCTGACGTTTTCCACCCTGAGCGGCAAACCGGTGGTCAGTGAATTTTTCTCCCGTCGCGACGGTTCGTGGCACAGCCATGTCGATCTGGGTCTGTGGGCCGACGCGATGTTGGTTGCGCCCGCCACGGCTTCGAGCATCGGAAAAATGGCCCGCGGCATGGCGGACAATATGCTGGTCACAACCTATCTTTCCTGCCGGGCGCCGGTATTCGTTGCGCCGGCGATGGATATGGACATGTATGCGCACCCGGCTACGCAGGAGAATCTGGAGCGCCTGCGTTCGTTCGGCAACCGGATCATCGAACCGGCCGAAGGCGAACTGGCCAGTCACCTGGTCGGAAAGGGACGGATGGAAGAGCCGGAGCGAATCATCGGCGTGGTGGAAGACTTCCTGGCCTCGCGCGACAGCCTGCGGGGGAAAAAGATACTGGTCACGGCCGGGCCTACGTATGAAAAAATCGACCCCGTACGTTTCATCGGCAATTACTCTTCCGGCAAGATGGGTTTTGCCCTGGCGCAGGCCTGCGCCGGCAGAGGCGCCGAAGTGGAACTGGTGGCAGGGCCTGTTTCGTTGCAGGCGGCGCATCCGCTGATCCGGCGGACGGACGTGGAATCGGCCGGCGAGATGTATGCGGCGGCAACGGATATTTTCCCGAAAGCGGATGCCGCCATTCTCTGCGCCGCAGTAGCCGATTACCGGCCCGAAACGCCCCGGGAAAGCAAGATCAAACGCGGGAAAGACGAGCGGCTGACGCTGTCCCTGGTGCTGAATAAAGATATTGCGGCCACGCTGGGCCAGATGAAACGCCCCGGTCAGGTGGTCGCAGGCTTTGCGCTGGAAACGGACAACGGCATCGTTCACGCAAAGGAGAAACTGGAACGTAAAAACCTGGACCTGATTGTGCTGAACTCGCTTCAGGACGAAGGAGCCGGGTTCGGACACGACACGAACCGGGTCGTCATGATCGACCGGGAGGGAGAAACGACGCCCCTTCCCCTGAAAAGCAAGCGGGACGTGGCCGCCGATATTGTAGCAAAACTAATCACGTTATTAAAATAAGGCATCATGAGCAGGAAATGGTTATTTTCAGGGATATTCGCCCTCGCGGTGATCGCAGCAACGGCACAGACAGCCGAACTGAACGCCCGCCTTACCATCAACAGCGACAAAATACAGGGTTCCAACAAGCAAATATTTACGACGTTGCAATCGGCGCTGACCGAATTTATCAACAACAAGAAATGGACGACCGCGACCTTTGCGCAGAACGAACGCATTGACTGTACCTTCACGATCATCCTGAATGAAGTGCAGGACAGTCACTTCAAGGGCGAGATACAGATCCAGGCACGCCGGCCGGTATATAATTCAACGTATACGACCACGGTATTCAATTTCCGCGATACGCAGTTTGAGTTCGACTACACCGAGTTCGAACCGCTGGAATATACGGAAAACGTGCTGAACACCAACCTGACGGCAACGATCGTCTTCTATGTCTATACGATCCTGGGGCTGGACTTCGACAGTTTTTCGCCCATGGGCGGAAGCGCCTTTCTGCAGGAGGCGCAGCATATTGTCACCCTGGCACAGTCGCAGATGGCATGGACGGGCTGGAAGGCGTTTGACAGCGACCGCAACCGCCACGCGCTGGCAACGGCGCTGACCGAAAACAACGGCGAAGGCTTCCGCCGATTCTGGTATGACTACCACCGGAAAGGGCTGGACGAAATGGCGGCAAACGCCGACCGCGGACGCACCAACATGATCGCCGCCCTGCCGGCGCTGACCGCCCTGAAAAGCGCCAGACCCAACTCCGTTCTCCTGCAGATCTTTGCCGACGCCAAACTGGATGAAATCGTAGCCGTTTACTCCAAGGCAACCACCCAGGAGAAACAGGAAGGGCTTAAAATACTGTCGAATCTGTTCCCCACGGAATCCGGCCGGCTCGAGCCGCTAAAGAGATAACGTATGCTGAAATCCCTCTCCATACGCAACTTTGTGCTGATCGACCGGCTGAACATCGAGTTCGAAGACGGCTTCTCCGTGGTGACGGGCGAAACCGGCGCCGGGAAATCCATCATCCTGGGCGCCCTGGCGCTGGTGCTGGGACAGCGGGCAGACAGCAAAAGCATCCAGGCTCATGCGGAGAAATGCGTGGTCGAAGCGGTCTTCGATTTGTCGGCCTATCACCTGGAAGCGTTTTTCGCCGACCACGACCTGGAATATGACGCCCGGAATTGCTTTTTGCGCCGCGAACTGCTGGTCTCCGGCAAGTCGCGTGCCTTCATCAACGACACGCCTACCCCGCTGACCGTCGTAAAATCGCTGGGCGACCGGCTGATCGACATCCATTCGCAGCACCAAAACCTGTTGCTGGCCGATACGCATTTTCAGTTGAAGGTGATAGACGTTATGTCCCGGACGGAAACGCTGTTGAAAACATACCGGGAAACCTATAACCGCTACCTTTCGCTCTCGGCGCAGCTGGCCGGGCTTGCGGAAAAAACGGCGAAAGCGAAAGAGGAAGAAAACTACCTCCGTTTCCAGTTCGAAGAGTTAAAGGCCGCACACCTGACCGAAGACGAACAGGAAAAGCTGGAACGGGAATGGGACACGCTGACTCATGCGGAAGAAATCAAACTTGCGCTCTACAAAGTGGCCTCGCTCCTGAACGGGGACGAACAGAACGCGATCCGGATGATCAAAGAATCCGTTTCGGCAATGGCCGCACTGGAATCCTGTTTCCCGAAGGCGAAGGAATATGCCGGCAGACTGCGTTCGGCCTGCATCGACCTGAATGACCTGAGTGCGGAACTGGAGGTCTTGAAAGAAGACATAGAATACAGCCCGGAGCGCATGGAATGGGTGAACAACCGCCTGAATACGCTCTACGCCTTGCAGCAGAAACATCGCCGGTCGTCCGTCGGGGAACTGATTGCGTGCCGGGACGCCTTCGAAGAGCAATTGCGGCTCATTGATTCGTCTGATGAAGAAATCGCCTTGCTGACAGGGCAACAGGCCGATGTCAGCCGCCGTTTGACGGCGCAGGCTGCCGAAATCAGCGCGTTGCGGAAGAAAGCCGCCGGGTCGGTCGAACAGCAGCTGGTCCGGCGGATGATGCAGCTGGGCATGCCCAACACCCGCTTCCGGATCGAATTTACCGCCAAACCGCAACCGGGCGCGGACGGAACGGACGAAATCGCTTTCCTGTTCTCGGCCAACAGGAACGAGCCGCTGAAACCCGTCGCACAGACCGCCTCCGGCGGAGAAATCTCCCGTCTGATGCTCTGCGTCAAGGCGATGATTGCCGGGTTCGCCGCCCTGCCGGCGATTATCTTTGACGAGATCGACACGGGAACCTCCGGCGACATTGCCGATCGCATGGCCGGCATCATGCAGGAGTTGGGCCGGAACATGCAGGTCATTGCCATCACACACCTTCCCCAGATTGCCGCCAAAGGCAAGGCGCATTACTTCGTTTACAAGGAAGACACGGACGAACGGACCTATACCCGTATCCGCCGGCTGGACGAAGCGGAACGGGTACACGAAATCGCCCGCATGTTGAGCGGCGCCACGCTGACGGACGCTTCCGTGGCAAACGCGAAAGAATTGCTGAATCCAAAAAAACAGGTAAAACCGGCATGAAAGACGGAGAGATGATATACGGGATGCGGGCGGTCGTGGAAGCCGTACAGAGCGGAAAGGAAATCGACAAACTGCTTGTAAGAAAAGATTTGCAGGGCGCCGGGGCGCTGTTTGCGCTGCTGAAAGAGCGCGGCATCCGCTGCCTGCGCGTGCCGCCGGAAGGGCTGAACCGCATCACGCGGAAAAACCACCAGGGTGTGATTGCGTACGTCTCTGCGGTGACGTATCACCGGCTCGAAGACGTGGTGCCGTCCGTCTTTGAGCAGGGCAAAGACCCGTTCCTGGTACTGCTGGACGGCATTACGGACGTGCGCAATTTCGGCGCGATTGCGCGGACATGCGAATGTGCCGGGGTGGACGCGATCGTGATTCCGTCGAAAGAAAGCGTCACAGTCGGCGCCGACGCCATGAAAACGTCGGCCGGCGCATTGAATCTGCTGCCCGTATGCAGGGAACCCTCCATTCGCGAGGCGATCCGGTTCCTCAAAAACAGCGGCGTGAAGGTAGTGGCCGCCAGCGGAAAGGCCGTCAGGAATTACACCGACATCGCGTACGACCTGCCGGTCGCCATCGTGACGGGAGCGGAAGACCGGGGCATTGCGGCCGAAAATCTGCGCCTGTGCGACGAGATGGTAAAAATTCCGCTGCTCGGCACAATCGCTTCGCTGAACGTCTCGGTTGCAACCGCCATCCTGGCCTACGAAGTCGTCCGGCAAAGAAAATCCGGAGATTCGATCACTCAACAACACAAACAGATATGAAAAAAGTCATTGTCGCCCCGGAAGCTCCGGCCGCTATCGGGCCATACAGCCAGGCCGTACAGGTCGGGGATTTACTGTTCGTCTCCGGGCAGTTAGGTCTGGATCCGGCCACCGGGAAATGGGTCGAAGGCGGCGCCGGGGAACAGGCCGCGCAAGCCTTCAAAAACATAAGCGCCATCCTGTCGGCTGCCGGATACGTCCTACAGGACATCGTAAAAACGACCGTTTTTCTGGCAGACATGGCCGATTTTGCCGCGGTAAACGAAGTCTATGCCGCCCGGTTTGCCGGCGATTTCCCGGCACGCTCCGCCGTA
>JAISOP010000222.1 GCA_031275525.1 Tannerella sp. | reverse complement strand
TTACCACCGAACGACTGGGCAAAACCAGACTCCCGAAAGCCGCCTACGAACAGCCCGACGGAACACCGATTGCCTTTGACCGGGATTATCTCGGCGTCAAACGCGGCGAACATCCCACGCCCGGCCCCTTCGAGATAGTGAAGGAATCCGGCAAAGACAATATAATAAAGGTATGGAAGAAAAATTTAGGAGCTGTCAAGAAATAAACCATCCGAATTTACGGGAAAACAACCCTGTAAACGGATGGTTTATTTCTTGACGGTTCCTAAACATTAGAAATCACGAAAACGTAGAAAGAACAAAAATGAATGTAATTAAAAAGACGATTGATTTGGGTGACGGAAGAAGCATCACCCTGGAAACCGGAAAACTGGCCAAACAGGCCGACGGCTCGGTAACCGTTCGAATGGGTAACACCGTATTGCTGGGTACCGTATGCGGCGCCAAGGAAGCTGCTCCCGGTACGGACTTCATGCCTTTACAGGTAGATTATAAGGAAAAATTTTCGGCCTTCGGTCGCTTTCCGGGAGGTTTTACGCGCAGGGAAGGCAAACCCTCCGACTATGAAGTCCTGACCTCCCGCCTGGTCGACCGCGTATTGCGACCGCTCTTCCCGGACAATTACCACGCCGAGGTGTTTGTCAATATCATACTGTTCTCCGCCGACGGCGAAGACATTCCCGACGCCCTGGCCGGACTGGCCGCCTCGGCCGCCCTGGCCGTATCGGACATCCCGTTCAACGGCCCGATCTCGGAAGTGCGCGTCGGACGGGTCAACGGGAGATACATCGTCAACCCTACCTACAGCCAGCTCGAAAAAGCCGACATCGACATCATGGTGGGCGCCACGATGGACAATATCATGATGGTGGAAGGCGAAATGGACGAAGTGCAGGAAGCGGACATGCTGGAAGCCATCAAGGTGGCACACGAAGCCATCAAAGTACACTGCCGCGTGCAGGCGGAACTGATGGAAGCCTGCGGCAAAACGGTGAAGCGCGAATACTGTCACGAAGAAAACGACGAAGACCTGCGCAAGGCCGTACACGACGCCTGCTACGCAAAGGCCTACGCCATCGCCGTGTCGGGAACCGACAAGCAGACACGTGCCGAAGCCTTCGAAGCCATCGCGACGGAATTTAAGGCCGCCTATACCGAGGAGGAACTCGAAACCAAAGGCCCCATGATCGACCGCTACTACCATGACGTGGAAAAGGAAGCCATGCGCCGCGCCATCCTGGACGAAGGCAAACGGCTCGACGGACGGCGGACGACGGATATCCGCCCGATATGGATTGAAACCGACTGCCTGCCCGGCCCGCACGGCGCCGCCGTATTTACGCGCGGCGAAACGCAGTCGCTGACAACCGTCACACTGGGAACGAAAACGGACGAGAAAATCGTCGACGACGTACTGGTTCACGGCAAGGAACGCTTCCTGCTGCACTACAACTTCCCGCCCTTCTCCACCGGCGACGCCCGGGCACAGCGCGGCGTCGGCCGGCGCGAAATAGGCCACGGCAACCTCGCACACCGCGCCCTCAAGCGGATGCTCCCGGAAAACTACCCCTACGTCATCCGCGTCATTTCCGACATCCTGGAATCCAACGGCTCCTCGTCCATGGCCACCGTCTGCGCCGGAACGCTGGCGCTCAGGGATGCCGGCGTGCAGATCCGCAAACCGGTTTCGGGCATTGCCATGGGACTGATTTCCGAAAACAGGGGCGCCAATTACGCCATCCTGTCGGACATCCTGGGCGACGAAGACCACCTGGGCGACATGGACTTCAAGGTGACCGGTACCAGCGACGGCATTACCGCTACACAGATGGACATCAAGGTCGACGGACTGTCGTACGAGATACTCGAAAAGGCGCTGGCGCAGGCCAGGGAAGGCCGCCTGCACATTCTGGAGAAAATCACGGAAGCGCAGCCCGAGACACGTCCCGACCTGAAACCCCACGCGCCGCGCATCGAAGTCCTGACCATCGGCAAGGAATTTATCGGCGCCATCATCGGCCCGGGCGGGAAAATCGTCCAGGGCATTCAGGAGAAAACCGGCGCAACCATTTCCATCGACGAAATCGACGGCGTGGGCATTGTCGAAGTGGCCGGCGTGAACAAGGAATCAATCAATGCCGCCCTGAGGGCGATCCGCCTGATTGTGGCCACGCCCGAAATCGGCGAAACCTACGACGGCAAAATCTCCTCCATCATGCCCTACGGCGCCTTTGTGGAGTTCATGCCCGGCAAGGACGGACTGCTGCACATCTCGGAGATGGACTGGAAACGCCTGGAAACGGTCGAGGAAACCGGCCTGCGGGAAGGCGACTCCGTCACGGTCAAGCTGGTGGACATCGACCCGAAGACCGGCAAGTTCAAACTCTCCCGCAAAGCGCTTCTTCCCAGGCCGGAAGGGACTCCGGCCGACCGTCCGCAACGTCCTGCACGCTATGAGGGAAACAGGAGCGGCGGCGGAAACCGCAACCGGCGATAATCGCAATTAATCATTCATACAAGTCAAAAAAAGTCATCGCATGAAAAAGAACATCTTAACAGTCAGTATCATTGTCCTGGCCACGAGTGCACAGGCACAGTGGAAACCGGCGGGCGACAGTCTGAAAACTTCCTGGGCCGAACAGGTAAACCCGGCGAATGTATTACCCGAATATCCCCGTCCGCAACTGGAACGGACGGCGTGGCTCAACCTGAACGGCGAGTGGGAATACGCCGTTCGCGACCGGGGACAGGCCGAACCGGCCTCGTTCGACGGGAAGATTCTGGTACCCTTTGCAATCGAATCCTCCCTGTCGGGCGTGCAGAAAACGGTAACCGAAAAACAGGAACTGTGGTACAAACGAACCTTCGGCGTGCCCGCCGGATGGAAAGGCCGGACGATCCGGCTGAACTTCGGCGCGGCAGACTGGCAAGCCGACGTCTTCGTGAACGACATCCTGATCGGCTCGCACCGGGGCGGATACACGCCGTTTTCGTTCGACATTACGCCCTTCCTGAACGCCGGCAGCGCTCAGAAACTGGTGGTGCGCGTATGGGACCCGACCAACCGGGGATTCCAGCCGGTCGGGAAGCAGACGCTCAATCCGCAAGGGATATGGTACACGGCCGTAACGGGGATCTGGCAAACGGTCTGGATCGAACCGGTGGCGGCCAACCACGTCACCGCCGTGAAAGCCATTCCCGACATCGACAGGGAGGTCGTGGAAGTCACCGTCCAAACGTCCGACTGCCGGAGCAGCGACATCATCGAGGTGCAGCTGCTGGACGCGGGCAAACCGGTAGCTTCGGCCAAAGGCCTGTCGGGGAAGGCGCTCCGCCTGCCCGTAGCGTCGCCGAAACTGTGGAGCCCGGAATCGCCGTATCTGTATGCGTTGAAAATAACGGTCTCCCGTGCCGGAAAGGTGACGGACGAGGTGGCGTCCTACACGGCCATGCGCAAAATATCGGCCGCCCGCGACGCGCAGGGCTTCATGCGTATGCAGTTGAACAACAGGGATTATTTCCACTACGGCCCGCTAGACCAGGGCTGGTGGCCCGACGGACTCTACACGGCGCCGACCGACGAAGCGCTGGCCTATGACATCCGGAAGACCAAAGATTTCGGCTTCAACATGATCCGCAAGCACGTCAAGGTGGAGCCGGCCCGCTGGTACTATCACTGCGACCGGGAAGGCATCCTGGTATGGCAGGACATGCCGAGCGGCGACATCGAGGGCAGCCACTTTTCCCAGTTGCAGTACAACGGCGGCGCAGACAAAAACCGCACGGAAGAATCCGTCGCCAATTACTACCGGGAATGGCAGGAAGTCATGGACTTCTGTATCTCCAGTCCGTCGGTGGTCGTCTGGGTGCCCTTCAACGAGGGATGGGGGCAGTTTGACACCGAGAAAGTCGTTGCCCGCACCCGCGCATACGATCCCTCCCGCCTGATCAACCCCGCCAGCGGCGGCAATCATCGCGCCTGCGGAGACCTCCTGGACCTCCATAACTACCCCGAGCCGAAGATGTTTCTTTTCGACCCCCAGCGGGTGAACGTCCTGGGCGAATACGGCGGCATCGGCCTGCCGGTCGAGGGACATCTGTGGTGGAACAAAAGCAACTGGGGCTATATCCAGTTCAAGAACAGGGAAGAGGTAACGGCCGAATACGTGAAATATGCCAGGGCGTTGCAGGAACTGGTCAAACGCGGTTTCTCCGCCGCCGTCTATACGCAGACGACGGACGTGGAAGGCGAAGTGAACGGCCTGATGACATACGACCGCAAGGAAATCAAAGTCCTTGAGTCGCAGGTACGCGCCGCCAACCAGGCTGTCATCAGCGAACTGAACAGATAAGGGCCGTCTTCGGACGACAGCGCAAGGGCGAGCCGCACAGGTTCGCCCTTTTTTTATCCGGTGAAGGAGGTAAAAAACAGGTACTCATGCCACGCAGTTATACCGCACGCGGCAGGGGTTTTGTGCATGGCCCCGAATCATTTATATATCTTTCGCTGTCCGGTTTTGTGTTTGTACTCAACTTGACGGTCATCGTCACCGAGCGTTGAGGGTCGTCCTCAACGGGCGTTGAGGGATGTCCTCACCGAGCGTTGAGAGGTGAGGCTGTCTCAAAAGCCTCTTATTGGAGAATGAGGGCGTATGCGATACGCCCCTACGAGTACGACCCAACATTCGGGGGATTGCGGGTCAAGCCCGCAAAGACAGACGCCACGCCAAAAGGCTTTGGAGACAGCCCCTTCATCTTCTCACACGCCGAAAAAAAACAGGCGCCCGACGGACGCCTGTTTCCAAATATATATGTATAATGATTCAATTTCAATCCGTCAATGGATATTGGTTAAAATCTGGAATGTGCTGAAGACAAAATTATGTCCTCCCGCAGTCAGCGAACCGGAGGGACTTCCCCCTATAATGCCACAGTTGAAATATCCGTTTGAAAGACCATACCATCCCCAGTTCATGTGAAAATAATAGTAATCACCCTCAGTTTGTCCGTCGATTACCCATGCATGTCCAGCATTATAATCAGGAGGTCCGCTGGGAGTATTACCTCTTATATACACAGGATAACCTGACAATAAACTTGCCTCTACAGCTACAGGTGAAAAGTATTGCCATATATCGTTAGTATACCCATAATGGAAAAAGGCCGGTATAACAGAAATGAGAGAATAAGCGCCGCTTCCACTACAACCATACTCAACATATACCTGATCTCCGATATCCGCGAGAAACGCTGCAATACTGTTCCCAAACTGGCTTTGTATAACATTCGGTTTCCATCCTTTATCTATATGATACTTTATTATTTCACCTATGGCAAGCGGTACACAACCGACAAGATATCTTCCACCCCAGTCTGATGGAACACCATTAGGACAAGCCGTTGATGTAACCACTGGACAATTTGCGTTATACGGAGGGCCTTGCCCCCATTCAAGAGTATGACAGAAAATATTATTACCCCCGATAGTATCACTTCGTAAATTCACATTTCCCTGTCGGGAGATAGCCGCTCTTGTTTGTACAAGTGTTTCCTCAGACTTGGAATAATAATCTTCCAGAAAACCTTCAATCAGTTGCGGAATACCCTTGATATACAGATTTAACGGCTCTATTTCAAGTGTATCTGCCAGAGAACCGTCATCTATGAAAGTCAGTACCGCCGGTATCCTGCTATCGGCCACCACAAGCGCGTAACCTTCCGTTTCTTCCTTGATGACGGGATATTCATACACCGGAATGATTTCCGCACCGCCGTCTTCTTTACTGATGGAATAGTTTCGGGTACTTTTTCGTGCTCCAAGTTCAAAAGTCTCGGAACTTTTCGTTGCAATACCTCCAAAATTGCTTATTATTAGCTCTTTTGCTTCCGCATCGCTTAATGCATATTCACTGTTTTGAAGTTAGTTATTCAAAACATCACCTCTTTCTTCGCTGTTACACGAAAGAAAGCAACTACTTAATGCTACTGCAATAAGCAGCAAATTCAATTTCAATAATTTCATGATCTTCTAATTTTGATAATTCGTAAAATTCGATGTGATTTCATGTTACAAGTTTTGTATGATCCCAGCAAAGACTATACTGCCCGTACTTTTTTCCTTAATGAAATAGGCAAACGGACGGTTAAATTCCAGTACATAAGGTTGAATTGGTTCCAAAGGCATTATATCCTTCATTTCGATGACCGTTGCCGCGGCGCCTTCAGCTCCTTCCTCATTCACCTCAAGCGATGTTTTTTGCAGCACCTTGGATACGTACAGGGAGTCCGCAATCAGCGAGAAGTCGGCCTCTGCTCCAAACATGGACGTCATGCCCAGCGTTTTCAAATCCCCGTTCAGCGTCCGGCCATATTCAACCTTGAAACGGGGCAGGCGGATGTCGATCGAGGTCTGGACGAGTTTCAATAGCGCGTCGTCCCATGCCGCCGCATCCAGCGTTTCCAGAATGGAAGCCACGGACACGCCTGTAGCCGGCAGCAGCAGCGTCATGTCGAAGGCCGCGTTGCCATAGGGTAACTCGACGATCTCGAACGTTTCTGTCTTTGCATATTTCAGAGGCGCGATCTGTTTCATGGTCGGCCGGTTGGCCGTTGAGCCGTTCAAATTGGAGAAAGGCGTCTCCTCCGTCAGCGATTTGTCAAAGGGAAGAGTCCAGCTGCCCTTGAAATACAGCGCATTCAGCAGATACATCACCACCTCTTGGTCCAGATCGTCCAGCAGTTTGGGAATCAGCCCTTGCGTCTTTTCCGAACACCAGCCGTTGATTCGCTTCACCGTGCTTGCCGGATCATATAAGTCAAAATCCAGCACGTCGGCATCGAAATACGTCCGGTTGACCTCCTTGAATGCCTCCAGTACCGGAAGTTCCTCCGCAATCCAGATGGAATTGGCGCTCTCGAACCGGACATAGGTGTCTAATTCCTGCAGCGCGTCCGTGATTTTGCGGAAATACCCGTTCACTTCGTCCCGCGTCACGTCGCCGTAGCCCAGCGCGGTTTGAATCTCCTCCTGCGTCTGTCCGCCGGCGCCGTTGTTGAGCATACCCAGCGCCAGACTGAGGCTCAGGGGCGAAAGCAGCAAGTTTTCGTCGGGCGCTTCGCCGGCCACCTGCCTGAGCAGGTTGAAGGCAAAGACGTTATTTCCCGCCACCACCGCTTCCTCGGCCCGGGTCAGCACAATGTCTTCCCGCGGTTTCAGCGTTACAGTAGCTTCCGGTTCCGGTTCCTTGGGAACCTCCGTCTCCACCGCCCTTCCACCCTTCAGTGGCGTTTCGCTGTTGTTGCAGGCCATCCCAAACGCGCCCGCAAGCATCACTAATACAATCAGTTTAGTTTTCATTTTTAGTTCATCTAATCGTTAAAAAAAACAGTATCATTATACATATAAAATCATTCCGGATTACGTTCTTTTTTCTCGCTATAATTTA
>JAISOP010000126.1 GCA_031275525.1 Tannerella sp. | reverse complement strand
TTCAACCGAATCCAGTTTTAATTCAACCAATCAAGATTTGATTCAACCGAATTAAGTTTTGATTCAACCGAATCACGTTTTGATTCAACCGAATCAAGTTTTGATTCAACCGAATCACGTTTTGATTCAACCGAATCAAGTTTTAATTCAACCAATCAAGTTTTGATTCAACCGAATTAAGTTTTGATTCAACCGAATCAAGTTTTGATTCAACCGAATCAAGTTTTGATTCAACCGAATCAAGTTTTGATTCAACCGGATCAAGGTTTAATTCAATTGAATTAAGTTTTGATTCAACTGTCCCGAGCTTCGGTTCAACCGTCCCAACGGTCCTAAGTTTTAAACCAATTGTCTGGGGTTTCCCAACAAAGTGCATGAAAATTCGTCGCAAATATAAACGAATGATTTTACCGTATGAAAGAAAACGGTTGAATTTATGATTTTTTATGTTTTTTGTCCGCGGATTACAAACGCAAAGCAGATTCAATGATTCAATGATTCAATCATTCAAAAGGCTCGTTTTTTTGAATCATTGAATCATTGAATCATTGAATTTTTCAATTCCCCCTGAACCACCTGAAAAAATCATTCCCGTTGGCGTAGATCAAAAGGGTGAACAGGAGAATCATGCCGGCAATTTGTGCATATTCCAGGAATTTGTCGCTGGGCTTGCGGCGCGTGATCACTTCGTAGAGCAGGAAGAGGACGTGTCCGCCGTCGAGCGCCGGGATCGGCAGGATGTTCATAAAGGCTAAGATGATGGACAGGAAGGCCGTCATCATCCAGAAGGCGCGTCCGTTCCATACGTCCGGAAAGAGGTTGCCGATGGCGCCAAAGCCGCCTATTTGACGGGCGCCTTCTTTGGAGAAGACGTGTTTCATGTCGCTGACGTATCCTTTCAGCGTGTTGACGCCTAAACGGATGCCCGCGGGAAAGGAGGTAAAGAAGCCATAGGTGAGGGTGACGGTTTCGTACAGCTCATCGGGCTTCATGGAGTAAATGCCGATCACGCCGAGCGAATCGGGCGTCAGGCGGATCGACTGTTCGTGCCCGTTGCGGGTGTAGGAGAGGGTGACTTCCTGTGCCTTGAAACGGCGAAGCTCCAGGACGACGTCGTAGAAGGTGGGCGTCGGGTTGCCGTCAACGGCGACGATGCGGTCTCCGGATTGCAGGCCGGCGCGGGCGGCAGGGGTGTTGTCGCCTGCAAGACGGCTGACGGCCATCGGGACGCGGGGCGCGGCAAAGCCTTGCCCGTCGCGCATGACGCGTTGCGCCATATCTTCGGGAATGGAAACGGTGGCCGGGCGGCCGTCACGCAGGACGGTGACCGTGCGGGCGTTCATGACGGCGCGGAGCGTGGCGCTGTTGAGGCGTTCCAACTCCGTCCCGTCGGCGTCCAGGAGGATGTCGCCGTCACGGAATCCGATTTCCTTGAACGTGTCGCTATAGTCCATGCCCATCTTCATGTTCTTTAGCGGCAGATAGGTGTCTCCCCAGGCAAAAAGAATCATGGAATAGATGAACAGGGCCAGCAGGAAGTTGAACAGCACGCCGCCGGTCATAATCAGCAGGCGCGGCCCAACCGGTTTGGAACGAAACTCGTAGGGTTGGGGCGGCTGCGCCATCTGTTCCTTGTCCATCGACTCGTCGATCATGCCGGAGATCTTGCAGTAGCCGCCCAGCGGCAGCCAGCCGACGCCGTATTCCGTCTCGCTGTTTTTGGGTTTAAACTTGAAGAGCGAGAACCAGGGGTTGAAAAACAGGTAAAATTTTTCTACACGCACCTTGAAGGCGCGGGCAAAGATAAAATGTCCGAATTCGTGGACAAGCACCAGGAGAGAGAGGCTCAAAACAAGCTGAGCCGCTTTTATCAAAAATATTTCCATAGGATATTCTATTCTACATTTAATTATTATTCCGTAAACTGTTTGCCGAGGCTTCTTCGGCGATGCGCCTTGCTTCCCTGTCGGTTTGCGCGTAATCGTCATACGCCGGCGCCGCCAGGAAAGAGGCCTTCGCGAGGGTCTGTTCAATCACTTCGCTCATTTGCAGGAAACCGATCTGTTCGCGCAGGAAGGCCGCTACCGCCACTTCGTTTGCCGCGTTCAGGATGCAGGGCATGTTTCCGCCCCGGCGTGCCGCCTCGAAAGCGAAGGCCAGGTTCGGGAACCGCCGCAGGTCGGGTTCCTCAAATGTCAGCGTCGCATAACGGCTGAAATCCAGCCGTTCCAAGGCGCTTTGCAACCGCCGCGGCCAGGCCAGGGCATAGGCGATCGGCAGTTTCATGTCGGGCACGCTCAACTGGGCCATCAGTGCGCCGTCGGCAAACTGTACCATCGAATGGATGACGGACTGCGGGTGCACCAGGATCTGTATTTGTTCCGGGGCCAGGCCGAACAGCCATTGGGCCTCTATCATTTCGAAACCCTTGTTCATCATCGAAGCCGAGTCGATCGTCACCTTGGCCCCCATCGACCAGTTCGGATGCCGCAGCGCCTGCGCCTTCGTGACGCACGCCAGTTCGTCCGGCGTGGCTGTCCGGAAAGGCCCGCCCGAGGCCGTCAGGATGATTTTCTCTACCGGATTGTCCCATTCTCCGTTGAGGCACTGGAAGATGGCGGAGTGTTCCGAATCCACCGGCAGGATGGGTACGCGGTTTTCCTTCGCCAGCGCCATGACCAGTTCGCCGGCCACGACGAGCGTTTCCTTGTTGGCCAGGGCCACGGCCTTGCCCGCCCGGAGGGCCGCGAGGGTCGGACGAAGTCCGGCATAGCCCACAAGCGCCGTCAGCACCATGTCAACCGGTTCGGAGCATACCACCTGCGCAAGGGCGTCTGCTCCCGCCCATACCTTAATGGGCAGGCTGCTTAACGCCTGCTTTACTTCCGGATATTTCCGTTCATTGGCGATAACAACTGCCTCAGGCCGGTAGCGGTACGCCTGCTCAATCAGCCGATCCGCCTGCTCGTTGGCCGTCAGCGCGTAAACCTCGAACAAGTCGGGATGTTCGCCGATCACTTCCAACGCCTGCGTCCCAATGGAACCGGTCGAACCCAATATGACCAGCTGTCTTTTCTTTCCCCGTTCGATGCCGTTCATCTCAAAAAGCAATGTATTCTTCGGGATTCACCGGATATCCCTTATTCCATAATTCAAAATGCAGGTGAGGCCCGGTGGAGAGGTTGCCCGTATTGCCGATAATCGCAATGGCTTCCCCGGCAACCACCCGGTCGCCCGTTTCCTTTAGCAGCAGTTCGTTGTGTTTGTATATCGAAACAAAACCGTTTTTGTGTTGCAGTTCGATGACGTTCCCGTAGCGGGGGTCGTAACCGGTGTACACGACCACGCCTTCCAGCGTGGCCAGTACGCTTTCCCGCAATCCGGCCACCAAATCCACTCCGTAATGACGAATCTCCGCGTTGTAGCGGGACGAAATCATACCGTTCACCGGCTTGTGGAAAAAGACGTCTTCGGTAACCGTCGGGTTCGTGTTCAAAACCGTGAGGTTGTATTTTTCTTCTTCTTCGAAGGCGCTCACGAAATGCTCCTCGTTTTCCGAGCGGGGCATATCGTAATTCGCCGTGATGAAGGCCGCCGAATCGGAACGGTGAACGGAATCGACCGTCATCCTGCCGGTCAGGATATCCGTTATGTTCGTCAGGTATTGGGCTTGCGTTTGAACCAGTATCTCCAGCGAATCCACCTTCAGCGCGTTCAGAATGATTTCGTTCCGTACCTCGGCATCCAAATAGCCGGGCAGGTAATTGCGGATGGGTGTCTTGATGATGACCAACGCGGTGACGACAATCAGGAGAACGGCAAACAGCCCTACGGTCGTGAAGGCCGACAGTTGCGACAGCCGGAAGGACCATACTTCTTCCAGCGTCGATTCGTTGAAGAAAGAGAGTTTGTATTTCAGCCGGACCCGCTTCCAGAAAGAATGTTTCCTCTTATGCTGTTTTTTGGCCATCGGTTTTCCTTTCAAAGGTTGAGCAGTTCAAAGGTTGAGCAGTCCGTCCGGCAGCGAAACGATCAGGCGTTTCCCGTCCCGATCGACGGCGCTAATCAGTTCTTCGGCCATCGGCGCCAGGATTTCTTTCCCGCCGCAGTTTACATGGAAAAGCACGTTGAGCGTTGTGTCGTCCACCTCCGTCACGCATCCGATGACCCCTTGCCGTTCGTCTTCGAGGACATATCCCTTGAAGCGGCGCCAGCCCGCATCCTTTTCCGGCACGTTTGCCAGGGCTGCCACCGGACAATATACCGGTCGGCCGGCAAAGCGCCTGGCCTCCGTCAGGTTGTCTATGTGTTCCAGCTTCACCAGTATCACCGAAGTTCCTTTCGGGCGATGGCTTTCGATGTAGAAAGGCACCGGAATCCCATCCATCTCGCAGACAAGATACGGATGGTCCGTTTCGCCAAAGAGGTCACAGTCCGTTATCAGCGACAATTCGCCTTTGATTCCGTGCGGTTTGGCAAACCGTCCGATCTGCAAAAGGTCTTCCTTGCGAATCATCCTTCCGGGAGTTAAAGTCTTGAAATATGAGCGCCCAGGCGGTTCAGCCGCCGGTCGATTTGCTGGTAGCCGCGGTCGATTTGCTCGATGTTGTCAATCCGGCTGGTTCCTTCGGCGCTCAGGGCGGCAATCAGCAGCGCAATCCCGGCGCGGATGTCGGGCGAGACCATTTGGGTGGCCCGCAGTTTCAGCCGGTGAGCCAGTCCGATGACCGTTGCGCGGTGCGGGTCGCACAGGATGATTTGCGCACCCATGTCTATCAGTTTATCGACAAAGAACAGGCGGCTTTCGAACATCTTCTGGTGAATCAGGACGCTGCCCGTGGCCTGGGTTGCGACCACCAGGATGACGCTCAGCAAGTCCGGCGTCAATCCCGGCCAGGGCGCATCCGCCACCGTCATGATGGAACCGTCCATAAAGGTCTCGATTTCGTAGGAGTCGTGCGCCGGCACATGAATATCGTCGTCGTGCGGCTCCACCCGGATGCCTATCCGTCGGAAGGCGTCGGGAATCATGCCCAGCCGGTCGTAGCCCGTATTTTTGATCGTGATGTCCGAACCTGTCATGGCGGCCATTCCGATGAAACTGCCCACTTCGATCATGTCGGGCAGGATGGTATGTTCCGTACCGTGTAGCGCCGCGACGCCCTCGACGGTCAGCAGGTTGGAACCGATACCGGAGATGCGTGCACCCATCCGGTTCAGCATGGCCGAAAGCTGCTGGATGTACGGCTCGCAGGCCGCGTTGTAAATCGTGGTGACGCCCCGGGCGCATACGGCTGCCATCAGGATATTGGCCGTACCCGTTACCGAGGCTTCGTCCAGCAGCATGTACGCGCCGCTCAGTCCCGCGGTGTCAATGGTGTACAGTTGCCGCCGGCTGTCATAGGTGAAGCGGGCGCCTAATTTTTGCAGACCGGTGATATGGGTGTCCAGCCGCCGCCGTCCGATTTTATCCCCGCCGACCTGCGGCAGGATGGCTTTGCCGAAACGCGCCAGCAACGGCCCGATCAGCATGACCGATCCGCGGAGCGAGAAAAAACGGCGGGTGAATTCATCGGTCTCCAGGTATGCCGGGTTCACCGTATCTGCCTGGAAAGCGTATGCGTCTTCCGACAGGCGCTCGACGCGCACCTGCATGTCGCGCAGCAGTTGTATTAGATTGTTGACGTCCAGGATGTCGGGCATACGGCGAATGACGACCCGTTCGGGTGTGAGCAACACGGCGCAGATCGCTTCCAGCGCCTCATTCTTGGCTCCCTGGGGATGGATTTCACCGGACAGACGGCAGCCGCCTTCTATGACAAACGAACTCATCTACTCTTGCGAATAAACGGTTTCTTGTAGTTGCTGGTGTTACGTATATCTTTGTTTTCGGTCAGGCGGAACGAGACTTCGTCCAGTACGATTTGACCGTCGGACAGTTCGTCGAGGTCTTTGAGGATTTTCCGGTCGTCGATGGAATCTTTGTTCCACGTAATGAACGACTTTTTCATGTGGTTTGCCAGCAGGCGGATTAAGGCGTATTTCTCGTCCTCGTCTTCCAGTTCGGTTGCTTTCTTGATCATCCGCTCCATGATTTTCCCGTAATGGCGATAGGTGATTCTCGAATGGTTGTATTCCAACTGGGGCGGACGCTTGTACAAGTCTTCTTTTTTCAGCACCTCGTAGGGATAGTCCACGTCCAACTTGAAGTCGGACATGATGGCTAAATGGTCCCACAAAATGTGTTTGAAATCGTTGACGTCCCGCAAATGGGGGAACATGTTCCCCATTACGTTGATAATGGCTACGGCACACTGATTCCGCTCCTCGCGGTCTTCAATTGCTGTACAATAATCTACTAAGTTCTGGATATTCCGTCCGTAATCGGGTAAGGCCAGCCGTTTTTCTTCCGTGTTGTATCTCATTTTAAATGCATAAATAGGCCACAAAAGTAAACATTTATCTTGAGCTAATCAAACGTGCCGGAGCGAGTCCATAACTTTTAACGAAACCCGTTTGGCGCGGCCGGGTGAAATTCACTATTTTTGTCACTTCAACAAGAGGCGTCTGCGCTTTGAAAAGAAATGACGAGAGGAACAGTTTATGAAAAATAAGGTATATATCCCCGGCCATATCAACAACATCCGGGTGGGTATGAGTCAGATTGTGTTGTCGGATACGGAAACGGCGCTGCCGGACGGTTCGAAAATTATTAAAAGCAACAGTCCCGTAACCGTGTATGACACGGCCGGGCCGTATTCCGATTTGCAGTACACGCATTCCATCGGAAAGGGGATTGACCGGATCCGGGAAGGGTGGAGCGAACGGCGGAGAGACATTGTCCGGCTGGAAGCCTCTGTCGGCGAAGTGCGGCGGAAAAATGCCTTCCCGGTGCGGCAGCCCGTCTTGAGGGCCAAGGAAGGTAAGCAAATCACCCAACTGTATTATGCGAAACGGCGGATCATTACCCCGGAAATGGAATACGTGGCGATCCGCGAAAACCAGCAGGTGGAGGCTATGGGCCTAAAGTCCTACATCACGCCGGACTTTGTGCGCAAGGAGGTTGCGACCGGACGCGCCATTATTCCCGCGAATATCAATCACCCGGAAGTGGAACCGATGATTATCGGCCGCCGTTTCCTGGTGAAAGTCAACACGAACATCAATCCCTGTAGCCGGCGTGCGGAAGAGGCCGTCAAGGAGATGATTCAGTCCTGCCGGTGGGGTACGGATACGCTGATCGACCTCTCCTCCCGCAACGACTATTTTCACCTGCGGGAGTGGCTGATACGCAACTGTCCGACGCCCGTGGGGACCAGTCCGCTCTATCAGGCGCTGGCCAAAGTCGGCGGCAAACCGGAGGACTTGAGTTGGGAAGCGTTTCGCGACACCCTGGTGGAACAGGCGCGGCAGGGAGTGGACTTTATGGCTATCCACGCGGCCATGCGGAAGGAGCATTTGCTTTTGACCAACAGCCGCCTGATGAACCTGGCCTCCCGTAGCGGCATCATTTTGAGCGAATGGATGAATGCGCACGGGGAAGAGAATTTCCTGTATGCGCACTTCGACGAAATCTGCGAGATACTGAATGCCTACGACGTCTCGCTCTTCCTGGGCAGCGGGCTGCGTCCCGACGCCATCTACGACGCCAACGACCCTGCCCACATGGCCGAACTGACCGAGATGCGGCGCTTGATTGAAATCACCCGGGGGCATTATGTCCAGACCATTGCCGAAGGCCCCGACCATATCCCCCTGCACAAAATAGAAGCCAACACCAAGGAATATCTGTACCTCTGCAAAGGGGTACCCTTCTTCACCATGGGAATGACCATCACCGACATTGCCGGCATCTACGGCTACATCGCCTCCGCCATCGGGAGCGCACAGATCGCCTGGCACGGCGCATCGCTCATCAGTAACGAACTCATGCCGCTGCTCAACGGACGCGAAGACCTGCAGGCCAGCATCATCGCACACAAGATTGCCGCCCATGCCGCCGACCTGGCCAAAGGTCATCCGGGAGCACAGGTGCGCGACAACGCCCTCTGCAAAGCCCGCCGCGAAGGACGGCTGGACGACATCCGACGGCTGACCATCGACTTCCGGTGCGCCGCGCACGGCCATATCGTCAAGTAAAATTGAGAATGGAGAATGAAGAATTGGCTGAAGTTGACCGAATCCCGGCGGGGCTGAGCACGAATCCGCGACACGCAAGATTCATTCTCCATTCTCCATTCTCCATTCAAACGGGGCGTTTTCCTGTTTGGAATAGCTCTTTGGGCGTGGTGGGTATAAATCCTTTCAGGTAGAAGGGTTCGAAATAAGCCGGGTCTTCAAAGGCCTGTTCCCGGAAAAGGGTTTCGGCAAGCGGCGCCATGTCGGTGGCCAGAGGGTGTATGTTGTCCGGAAACAGGGCATTCGCGGAGGTGATAAGGGTATGGCATTTCGGCGCGCCGTTGCCGAAAAAATAGACCGTACCCCGGTCCAGGAAGGAGCGATAGGTCTCCGGCGTCACCACCTCGGCCCTTGTCTCCCGCACGGTTTGCAGGCGGACGTCGTAGATCGCCGCATACACCTCCATTCGCCGGGCGTCCAGCATGGCACAGTACAGGCCGTCCTGCTCCCCGGTGTGGCGAATCGCCCGGAGAGCCATCACCTTGAGCGTCGGGACGGCAATCAGGGGAACCCCCCATCCCATACACAGGCCTTTGGCCAGGGACGTCCCGATACGCAAACCGGTGTATGAACCCGGCCCGCTGCTGAGGGCCACCGCATCCGGCATCCGACCGGCGGCACGGGTAAAGGCGATGGCTTCTTCCGTAAAAACGCCCAGCAGGGCCGCATGGGAAGGCCCTTCGCAGGAAACCTTTTCAAAGACCGTGCGTCCCTCGTCCGACAGCGCAACCGAGCAGACGGAGGTGGAGGTCTCAAGATGTAATATACAAGCCATTTTGTTTTAGCGATCGTGTCCGCGCAAAATTACGAAACCAGGCGCCCCGGTTCATTTCCCCAGTCTCGGCGCTCCGGCGGACGAGACCGTGAAGATACCCTTTTGCTTGCTCCGGATATCCTCAACCACGTAGAACGCGTCCGGGTCGAAGGCACGGATGATTCCCACCACCTTCTTCCCCGATTTCCGGCTCACTACCGTTTCTATTATCTCGACTTCCGCCACAACGCCTTGGCCGTGGATATGGGTGGAGCCAAAACCGTTCCTGTTCAACTGTTGAGCCAGTTCCAGGCCGTTGCTCTTCGTGTAGATGCGAAACAGTTGAAAGCCGAACGCGATTTTATTTTCCACCAGGATACCTACGAAATTGCCTGTCGCATATCCCCCGGCATAAGCCAGGTAGGCAATCATACTGTTGGTGTGGGTGAATATCTGAGAAATGACGACGACCCAGATAAATACTTCAAAGAAACCGACCAGGGGCGCTTTTTTCTTCTCGCCCTTGGCCACGAAAATAATGCGCAACGTTCCCAGCGTCACGTCGCAGATGCGTCCCAGGAAAATAATAACAGGCAGCATCCAGGGATACAATTCAAAAATATCAGTCATAGCAGGATGGATTAAAATAACGGTTAGCGACCCGTGAACCACGGGGCTATTTTGTCTATAATGACGGCAATGGCGCCGTCGCCGGTCACGTTGCAGGCCGTCCCGAAACTGTCCATTGCAATGTAGAGGGCGATCATCAACGCCTGGAGCGTTTCGTCGAATCCCAGCATACTGCCCAGCAGTCCCAGCGCCGCCATGATAGCTCCTCCCGGCACACCCGGCGCGGCTACCATCGTGATGCCCAGCATCAGGATAAACCCGCCGTAGCCACCCACCGTCACGGGCTGGCCCGCCATATACATGATGGCCATCGCACAGGCCACAATCTTCATGGTACTGCCGGCCAGGTGAATCGTTGCGCAGAGCGGTATCACGAAAACGGCGACGGTTTCCTTCACTCCGTTCCTGAGCGCCTGCTTCAGTGTGACGGGGATGGTGGCGGCCGACGACTGGGTGCCCAGCGCCGTGGCATAAGCCGGCAACATGTTCTTCAGCAAAACCAGCGGATTCTTCCTGCCCACCAGCCCCGCTACCGAGAACTGTATCAGGAGCAGCAGGACATGCAGCACGAAAATCACCAGAATCACTTTGATAAACATCGACAGGATACCGGCTATCTGACCGCTCAGCGTAATGTTCAGGAAAAGGCCGAAGATATGCAGCGGCAACAGGGGGATGATAAGGTTTTCAATCAGTTTGGTGACGATGTCCCTGAAATCGGCGAACCCGTTTTGCAGCGTCGTCCCGCGGATGACGGACAGCCCCAGTCCAATGACGAACGAAAGCAGCAAGGCGGTCATGATATCCATCAGCGGCGGCATATCGACGGTGAAATAGGTGGCGAGCATTTGATGTTCCGGGTTTTCCAGTGCGGAAAGCGTAGTCTGCGGGAGCATCTGCGGGAAGGTGGCCGAGGCGCTGAAAAAGGTGAAGAAGCCGGAGAAAACAGTCGAGGCA
Organism: Tannerella sp.; assembly: GCA_031275525.1. GTDB lineage: Bacteria > Bacteroidota > Bacteroidia > Bacteroidales > Tannerellaceae > Tannerella. The sequence goes on along the minus strand of JAISOP010000126.1, from coordinate 8,761 downwards.
TACGCCAGCAGCGCAGTGACGGCCAGCAGTTTCCCCGCGCCTTTGCCCAGCTCGCCGATGGCAGGGGCGACCAGGCCCAGGATAATCAACGGGATGGCGAACGAAAGAAAATTCCCGAACAGGGAATTAAACGTCACAAAAACACGTGCAACCGCTACCGGCAAAAACTGTCCGAACAGGATACCTGATCCAATCGCCATCGCCACTTGTCCCAACAGGGACATCTTTATTTTCCTCATGTGCAACTCCATTTCGTAATATGCAAAACTTACCGGAAACGGCGGAAGCGGCTGTCCCGCAAGCGCTGCATCCGGCCAACAAAAATAATGGAATTATCCGGAACCGGCACAAATAGCCTGCATGACAGCAGTTTTTTTTATGTATGAGGAATGGTTGCCCTGCTGTCTGAGGCTAAAGTCCTTGCGGGTGTTTATTGGGGTTTTAGCCAGGTGTTTACCGTTGTTGCTCGACGGGTATCCGTTTAGCGTCTCATCGAGACGTCGGGCGGTTACTCGATGAGACGCCGCCCGACGTCTCGATACATAAGAATATACTTTGCGCGATATAGTTTTGTGCATGACCGGTTCTGTGGAGTTTAGTTCTGTGTAGTTCGGTTCCCCCGAGGCTTAAAAGACCTAAAAGCCCTAAAAGGCTTAAGAGCTTTAAAAGCTTTAAAAGCTTCGCTCCATTCCCTGAATGCACAAAACCACGCCGCACAAAGTATAAACGCCCCAAAAAAGAATGAACCAATAAATTTCCGGATATATTTTTTGTGAAGGGAGAAAATCGTAATTTTGCGTCGTTGAAAATATTAATGTATATTCTTATGAGGAAGCAAATTCTTTTCTTTTTTCTACTGGTTGTTGCCGTATGGCCGGTACGCGCACTGGAGCCGGAGCAGGTCAAGCCCGTCAAAAACCTGATTCTGATGATTCCCGACGGGACTTCGCTGGCCACCGTTTCGGCGGCTCGCTGGTATCAGTGGTACCTGCATCCCGACAAGCCCAAACTGGCCATCGACCCCTATCTGTGCGGCACGGTGCTCACCCATTCGTCGAACGACCCGATCGGCGATTCGGCGCCGACGACGTCCTGCTACATGACCGGCTATCCGAGCCGGGCGGGATTTGTCGCCACCTATCCGGTGAGCGACCCGGAAAACGACATCTACCCGACAGACCCCTCGCGGGCCTACCAGCCGCTGACTACCCTCCTGGAAGCAGCCAAGTCGCTGAAGCAAATGGCCACGGGACTGGTATTCACGTGCGAGTTTCCCCACGCGACGCCGGCCGACTGCTCGGCGCACAGCTACAATCGCGGACGCTATAACTGGATTGCTCCCCAGATGGTGCACAACGACCTGGACGTGGTGATCGGCGGCGGCGCCTCGCTGCTCTCCGAAGCCGACGAACTGTACCTGAAGGCCAACGGTTACGGCGTATTCCGGAATGATTTGGAAAGCATGCGCACATACGCCGGTGACCGGATGTGGGCCTTGTACGGCGAACGGGACATGGCGTACGACCTCGACCGCGACGCATCGCAGGAGCCTTCCATCGAAGAAATGACGCGCAAAGCGATCGAGAAACTGTCGGCCTGTGAGAACGGCTTCTTCCTGATGGTGGAAGGCAGCAAGGTTGACTGGGCGGCACATGCCAACGACCCGGCGGCGATGATTACGGACTTACTGGCCTTTGACCGCGCTTGTGAGGCGGCGTTCGAGTTTGCCCGTCAAAACGGCGAAACGGCGGTGGTCATTGTCCCCGACCACGGAAACAGCGGCATCAGCCTGGGTTCGCGTACGTGCGGACATACGACCAAAGACGGTCTCATGCACGCCATTTCGCAGGTGAAACGGAGCGCCGACGGCTTGGCCGGGAAATTGAACAGCGAACCGGCATCGGCCGTACAGCAGGTGTTCCGCGAATATGCCGGCTTTGAGTTGACGGACGAAGAACTGAATACCCTGTATCAGTGCAAAAGCTATAAAAACAGTCCGGTTCCTGAGGCCGAACGTTCGGACAAGGGTGCGCTGGCATCGCTATATAGCAGTTCGCTAAACGGCTTTGTGGCCAAACTCATCACCTCGAAAACCTGCTTCGGCTTCACGACCGGCGGACATACCGGCGAAGAGGTCTTCCTGGCCGCCTACCATCCGGCAGGCTCCCTGCCCGTCGGTATGCATACCAACATCGAACTGAACCGCTACATGACCGCCGCACTGGGGTTGCACGGCCGGCTGGACGAACTGACCGCCGCCAATTTCGCACCCCATACGGAAGTGTTCAAGGATTATGCGTACGAGATCGTCGAGCCGGCAGACGGGGAAAATAGTCCGCTGCTCATCGTGAAAAACAGGAAAGACCGGAAAAAGCAACTGAGCATCACGCCGAATACGAATATCGTGAAGTTCGGGAAAAAGGCTGAAGAAGAAGCCAAACTCTCGTCCGTCATTGTTTACGTGGATGTCAACCACACGTTCTACCTGCCCAGGTCACTGGCAGACTATTTGAAATGAGGGTACCGGGCGCAGGACCGGAAGCGGATCAACGTCTTCGACCCTGCACCCTGCACCTTCTAAAGAAACAGTCCATGTTATATAACAGTTTGGTTTCAATAGAACAATATACGCAGGAGGACATCCTGCGTATATTGGATAATGCCGTCAAGTTTGAGGCCCGTCCGAACCGGAACCTGCTGGAGGGCAAAGTGGTGGCGACGCTCTTTTTCGAGCCGTCCACGCGTACGCGGCTGAGTTTTGAAACGGCCGTCAACCGGCTGGGCGGGCGTGTGATCGGCTTTCAGGACGCCTCCACAACGAGTTCCTCCAAGGGCGAGACGCTGAAGGATACCATCCGGATGATAAGCAACTATGCCGACGTGATTGTCATGCGTCACTACCTGGAAGGAGCGGCGCGTTATGCGGCGGAAATCTCGTCCGTCCCCATTGTCAACGCCGGCGACGGCGCCAACCAGCACCCCTCGCAGACGCTGCTCGACCTCTACTCCATCCGCAAGACGCAGGGAAAGTTGGACCACCTGACCGTCACCATGGTCGGCGACCTGAAATACGGACGGACGGTACATTCGCTCATCTTAGGCCTGTCGTATTTCAACCCGACGTTTCATTTCATCGCGCCGGAAGAACTGCGGATGCCCGACGAGCAGAAACGTTTCTGCGAAGGACGGGGCATTCGCTTTGAAGAGCATGTCGCCTTCACGGAAGACATCATCAACCGGACGGACATCCTCTACATGACACGTGTACAGCGCGAACGCTTTACCGACCTGGTCGAATACGAGCGGGTCAAGAACGTCTATATCCTGCACGGCCGGATGCTGGCCGGCAGCCGGCCGAACCTCCGCGTGTTGCATCCCCTGCCGCGCGTGAACGAGATAGCCTGCGAGGTGGACGACAACCCGAAAGCCTACTATTTCGAACAGGCACGCAATGGCCTGTTCACCCGCGAAGCCATTCTATGCGACGTGCTGGGGTTGGAAGTTGATCCGCCCCGTCGCCCGGCGCGGAAAAATTCATCAGAGACAATTTAGTAATCCATGCCAAAAAGAAAGAAGAAAGCCCTGCAGGTGGCGGCGCTGGAAAACGGGACGGCGATTGACCACATCCCTCCCGAACATTTGTTCAAGGTCGCCTCGCTGCTCGAACTGGAAAAGATGAACGACCCCATCACCATCGGAAACAATCTGCAAAGCCAAAAGATGGGTTATAAGGGGATGATTAAGATAGCCGACAAGTTCTTCGTGGAGGAAGAGATCAACCGGATCGCGCTGGTAGCGCCCAGCGCGGTGCTGAACGAGATTCGCGATTACGAAGTGGTGGAAAAGAAGCGCGTCAGCCTGCCGAACGAACTGGTAGGGATTGTGAAGTGCAACAATCCCAAGTGTATCTCCAACAACGAACCGATGCAGTCGCGTTTTGAAGTAATCGACCGCGAGAAGGTGACGCTGAAATGCCACTACTGCGAACGGAAAATCAACAAGGAAGACATACTGATTAAATAGTTACTCCTTAAAACTATATTCATTCATTGCCAATCACAGCAATGAGGCGGTAAATCAAAATTAAAAAGCCATGTACGAAAAAAGAAGGAACTTACCGGTAGGGATACAAGATTTTAAAGATTTACGTACCCGCAATTGCGTCTATGTGGATAAAACCGCTTACGTGTATCAACTGGCGAATTTCGGGAAACCGTACTTCCTCGGTCGCCCGCGGCGGTTTGGGAAGAGCCTGTTTCTCTCGACACTCAAGGCCTATTTCCAGGGCAAGCAGGCGCTGTTTGAAGGGCTGGCCGTTGCCGGACTGGAAAAGGACTGGATCGAATATCCGGTCCTACATATTGACATGGCACGCGGAATGCTTACCGACGCGGATTCACTGATCGCCATACTTCACCACAACCTGGACATAGCGGAAGAAGAAACCGGAATCACCGTCGAAAAGGACCGGAATCCGGGAGTCCGCTTTGACACGCTTATCCGCCGCACCTGCGAACGGACGGGCCGCCAGGTCGTCGTCCTGGTTGATGAATACGACAAACCGCTGCTCGACACCATGGACCACCTCGGGACCAACGACGCCATCCGTCATGCGCTGAAAGGCTTCTACGGCGTGCTGAAAAGCGCCGACGCCTGTTTGCGTTTCGTCTTCTTCACCGGTGTGACGAAGTTTTCGAAAGTAAGCATCTTCAGCGACCTGAACCAGTTGCAGGACATCAGTATGACAAGGCAATTTGCCGGTATTTGCGGTATTTCGGAAAGCGAACTGCTCCGCGACTTCCGGCCGGAGTTGCAGGCGCTGGCCGGGGAATGTGGCCAAACCTGCGAAGAAACATTCGCTGAAATGAAGAAGCGTTATGACGGGTATCACTTTGCCAGGGAAAGCGAAGACATATATAATCCGTTCAGTGTGCTAAACACGTTTTCCAAACTGGAATTCGGCGACTACTGGTTTGAGACGGGTACACCGACGTTTCTGGTCCGGATGCTGAAAAATGCGGATTTTGACATTCCAAGGCTGGAAAACGAGGTGAAAATCCCGGCGCGTTCCATTATGGATTACCGGATAGACAGCCGCAACCCGGTTCCGGTGCTCTATCAAAGCGGCTACCTGACCATTAAGGATTATGACGGTCTGCTGAATGAATACACCCTGGGATTCCCGAACGAAGAAGTAAAGTATGGATTTTTCAACGAACTGCTTGCGGTTTACATGCCGGACAAAAATGCCGGTGGAGAGTTCTATGCCGGGCATTTCATCCGGGACTTATGGGCGCATGACACGGAAGGATTCATGACCCGCCTGAAAGCCTTCTTCGCCGACATCCCCTACGACCTTGACAACAGGGGAGAGAAACAATACCAGACGGTCTTCTACCTCCTCTTCAAATTGATGGGACAGTTCGTCCGGACGGAGTACCGAACCGCTTCCGGCCGCGCCGACGCCGTTGTGAAAACCGCCGACACGGTGTACGTGTTCGAGTTCAAACTGGAAAAGAATGCCCCGGCCGAAAAAGCGCTGGAGCAAATCGACACCAAGGGCTATTTGATACCCTTTACGGCAAGCGGCAAACAACTGGTGAAAGTCGGCGTCGAGTTCGGCGACAAAGAACGCGGAATCAGGCGGTGGGTCATACAATCCGGACTGTAATCCAAAGGGACGCCGGCCGTATGAGGTTCACTGTTCGCGGGGAGGTTGGCTGACCGGCAGCATCCGGCATTTTTTCAGTTCCCGGCGGAGTATTTGCGTTCGGTTCCCGGTGGTTTTGTCCATCAGTTGCCAGAACCGTTCGTCGTGATTCATTTCGACCGTGTGGCACAACTCATGCAGAAGGACATAATCAATCAGGTGTTCCGGCAGCAGCAGCAGCGAGAGCGAGAGACTGATGCGTTTCTGGGACGAACAGCTTCCCCAGCGGGATTGCGTGTTACGGACGGTCACGCCGGTATAGTGAAACGAATGACGCGCCGCCAGCATTTGCAGTCGCTGGGGAAGGACCCGTTTCGCTTCGTGGCGGAGCGCTCTTTCAAACAGCGTCTGAAGCAACTGCTGTACCTGTTCACACCCGAAATCGGTCGCTTCCGGACAGGCAACGTGCAGCACGCCGTCGCGGAGATGGACGTAGAAATTCGACCGCGCTGTCCGGAACACCCGTACCCGGAACGTGTACGTCTGCACGTCCGTCGATTCGTTCCACAACAACCGTTTCGGACTGCCATGCAGCATCCGCAGCAAACGCTGCCGCTGACGGTCGATAAAGGCAAGCAACTCCCGTTCGCAACCCTGGAGAGGCATCGTCCCGATGACCTGTCCGTCCCTGACTCGTAGCGAGTAATGCTTGGCACGCGGGTTGCGGCGGAGAATGAGGATTCCCAGGTCTCCGCCATCGACGGTCTGTTCCGCCATCATGACTGCCGCTTACCGGCCCGAGGCCGGGAGTTGACGTGGAGGATTCCGGTATTGAACCGGAGCAACCGGCCGTCGGGCAAACACTGGAGTCCCTTGTCCGGACTTCCGGCCTCCGGCACGCTTCTCTCCGGCGCCCAGCCTTGTGCGCAGGGCAGGGAGAGAAGTAGAAAATATCGTTTCATAAGGCTATGATTCATATAAGCAAGTAAATAAACCGGGGAAATGATTCACCCCGTTTCCGGGCGCAAAGATATTTTTTTCTATCTTTGTACCCCAATAAAAAGAAAAAAAATATGTCACAATTACTTTCGAATCAGTTGCCCTATCAAGTGGCAGACATTCAACTGGCCGGTTTCGGCCGCAAGGAAATCGAAATCGCCGAACACGAAATGCCCGGACTCATGGCCTTGCGCAGGAAATACGCCGGCCGGCAGCCGCTCAAGGGTGCGCGGATTACCGGCTCGCTGCACATGACCATCCAGACGGCCGTACTCATTGAAACCCTTACCGCGCTGGGCGCCGAGGTGCGCTGGGCAAGTTGCAACATCTTCTCGACGCAGGACCACGCGGCCGCAGCCATTGCGGACACCGGCATACCGGTATTCGCCTGGAAGGGCGAGAGTCTCGAAGAATACTGGTGGTGCACCGACCAGGCATTGCGTTTTCCCGGCGGCGAAGGCCCTAACCTGATTGTGGACGACGGCGGCGACGCCTCCCTGCTGTTTCACTGGGGATACAAGGCGGAAAACGACCCCTCGACCCTCGATCGTCAGGGGCACAACCTCGAAGAGCAGGTCATCCTCGACCGCCTGAAACAAATCCTCAAGGAAGACCCGCAACGCTGGCGCCGGATGCTGACCGGTATGCGCGGGATTTCGGAAGAAACGACCACCGGCGTACACCGCCTCTACCAGATGATGGAACGCGGCGAACTGCTGGTGCCGGCCATCAACGTGAACGATTCCGTGACCAAGTCGAAGTTCGACAACCTGTACGGCTGCCGCGAATCGCTGGCCGACGGCATCAAGCGGGCTACGGACGTGATGATCGCCGGCAAGGTGGCGGTCATAGCCGGATACGGCGATGTGGGCAAGGGCTGTGCACACTCGATGCGCTCCTACGGCGCCCGCGTGATCGTTACGGAGATTGACCCCATCTGCGCCTTGCAGGCCGCCATGGAAGGCTTTGAAGTGACCGTGATGGAAGAGGCCGTGAAGGAGGGAAATCTCTTTGTCACCGCCACCGGCAACTGCAACATCATCACCCTCGAACACATGAAAGCCATGCGCGACCAGGCCATTGTCTGCAACATCGGCCATTTCGACAACGAGATTCAGGTGGAGAAGCTAACCGCTTTCCCCGGCATTGAGCACGTAAACATCAAACCGCAGGTAGATAAGTACACCTTCCCCGACGGCCATTCGATTTTCCTGCTGGCCGAAGGACGCCTGGTCAACCTCGGCTGTGCCACCGGCCATCCCTCCTTCGTGATGAGCAACTCCTTTACCAACCAGACGCTGGCGCAGATCGACCTGTGGCAAAAAGACTACCGGATTGGCGTATATCGTTTACCCAAGTACCTGGACGAAGAAGTTGCCCGCCTGCACCTCGAACGCATCGGCGTCCGCCTGACCACCCTGACACAAGAACAGGCCGATTACATCGGCGTGCCGGCAGAAGGCCCCTACAAGGCCGAACACTACCGGTACTGAAAGGATGCACGGAGGCTGTCTCAAAAGGACAGCCTCTTTTTGTTTATTGAGGGTGTATCAAAAGCCCCTTGGCGAGAATTGTAACAGGCGTTGTAAATCGACGTCACTCTCTCCTCCCTTTCGGAATGGAGAATGGAGAATGGAGAATGGAGAATTAAGTGTCCTGTCCTTTTTGCACTGCGATGGAACGCTTCCGGACGGCCCTCCGGGATTTTAAACCAACCGAATCAAGTTTTAATTCAATCGAATCAAGTTTTGATTCAACTGTCCCGAGTTGAGGCTGTCTCCAAAGCCCGCCCGCCGTCAGCTAAAGCAAACGGCAAAAAAGGGAGCATTGGGCGAAAGCCCCGCGGAGGCGGAGCCAATGGGCGGCTACTCCCTTTTATCTCCCCGTAGAAAAAACAAGAAAAAAGAAATAGCGGCTACCGCTCGCTCCACGCTGCCTCCGCGGGGCTTTCGCCCAATTTCCCCCTTTTTTGCCGTTTGCTTTAGCTGACGGTGGGCGGGCTTTGGACACACCCCTCATATGCACTTACGTCGCCATACATGCATTATGTATGTCGCCATACATGCATTATGTATGCCGCCATACATGCATTATGTATGCCGCCATACATGC
>JAISOP010000295.1 GCA_031275525.1 Tannerella sp. | reverse complement strand
CGAAATCTGTGCCGAAATCATCGCCCCCCATGCGGAAGACGTTGACCGCGAAGGCCCGACGGTACATAACGGGCGCGTCACGTACGCCTCCGGGACGCAGCTCAACCTGGACGCCGTCCGCAAGGCCGGTCTGATGGGCATCGCCCTTCCCAGGCGATACGGCGGGCTGAATTTCCCCATCGTGCCCTATATCATGGCCGCCGACATGGTGTCGCGTGCGGACGCCGGCTTCGAAAGCCTCTGGGGACTACAGGACTGCGCCGAGACGCTGTACGAGTTCGGCAACGAGGACCAGCGGCAGCGTTTCCTGCCCCGCGTCTGCGCCGGCGAGACCATGTCCATGGACCTGACGGAGCCGGACGCCGGCTCCGACCTGCAGTCCGTCATGCTGAAGGCCGCCTTCGACGAAACGGACGGGCGCTGGTACCTGAACGGCGTCAAGCGATTCATCACCAACGGCGATTCCGACATACACCTCGTCCTGGCCCGCTCGGAGGAAGGCACCCGCGACGGACGCGGCCTTTCCATGTTTATCTACGACAAGCGTGACGGCGGCGTAAACGTCCGCCGCATCGAAAACAAGCTGGGCATCAAAGGCTCGCCCACCTGCGAGTTGGTCTTCCGGAACGCCCGCGCCGAGCTTTGCGGCGAACGCCGGCTGGGACTTATCAAATACGTCATGGCGCTGATGAACGGCGCACGGCTGGGGATCATGGCGCAGGCCGTGGGACTGTGCGAGGCCGCCTGGCACGAGGGTTATGCTTATGCGCGGGAACGCAGGCAGTTCGGACGGGCCATCATCGACTTTCCGGCCGTCGGCGAGATGGTGGCCCTGATGCGTGCCCGAACAGACGCTTCGCGTGCCATGCTCTACGAAACCGCCCGCTTCGTAGATATTTACAAAGCCCTCGAAGACATTGCGCGAGAGCGCAAACTGGAACCGGACGAACGCCTGGAGATGAAGCGCTACGCACGCCTGGCCGACGCTTTCACCCCCATGGGGAAAGGCATGACCACCGAGTATGCCAACCGGAATGCCTACGACGCCATCCAGATACACGGCGGTTCGGGATACATGAAGGACTACACCTGCGAACGCCTTTACCGCGACGCCCGCATCACGAACATCTACGAGGGTACGACGCAGTTGCAGGTCGTCGCCGCCATCCGCCACGTCACAACCGGCACCTACCTGAATCAGATCCGCGTCTATGAGGCGCTCGACTGCCGGGCGGAGTTGGAACCTCTGAAACGGAAGTTGACCGGCATGGCTGCCGCGTACGAAACGCTGGTATCGCTCGTCACGGAAACAAAAAACAACGACTACATTGATTTCCAGGCACGCCGTCTGGTAGAGGCCGCCGCGCACTGCGTCATGGGGCATCTCCTCCTGCAGGACGCCGACCGCGACGACCGTTTCCGCACCTCGGCCGAGGTCTATATCCGTTACGGACAAGCCGAGGTCGAAAAGATTCGCGCCTTCATTACGGCCTTCGACCCCGAAAGCCTGACGCATTACACAACGAACGGATAAGATTCCCCATGCCACAAAGAAAGGAGAATGAAGTTGTTTTGGCGGAAGGGATGCATCGCTTCATTCTCCTTTCTCTATTCTCCTTTCTCTATTTTCCATTCCCGTTGCGCGGGTGGCTGATTGTCCTGCTGACGCTGCCAGCCGCCGGGCTGCGGGGACAGGAAAACGACCGGCGGTGGGCGCTACGCTGGTCGGCCGATCCGCTCGACAAACCCGTCCTCACGCAGCGGTCGCCCGGCGCATCAACCGGTAACGGCAGTTCGGCTTTCGCCCTGACGGGCGAATATTACCTCCGGGACAACCTGAGCGTGCAGACCGGCTATTTCCGGACAGACGTGAGCTATGGCAACGCCGTCCGGCGGATGGAAGGCGCACATGCGGGAGCGCGACGCTATTTCCTGCATCCGGGCTTCGTTATCCGGCCTTATCTCTCGGCTGCGGTCGAGTTGAACTGGGGCGAGCATACGCAGCATCGCACGTTCGGCGGTTCGGAAGGGGGCGGGCGGCAGAGCTACACGGGCGGGCAGCACACCGTCAACCCGCGAGTTTCGTTCGTCCCCGGCGCCGGCCTGGAGTTTTACCTGCTCTCTTCCGTTGCCTTTACGGTGGAATACGGTTTCCATGCGGGACTTGCCTCCCATACCGAAGTAAACGTCGCATACGACGGCCGCCCGCCGCTGGTCATGCGTGACCGGGGCATGTATCATTCCCTGAGTATAGGTGTAAAATTGGACTTCCCGTTCTCGTTTACCTCCGACGACGGGATGAGCCTGCTGAACCTGCTGATGGGACTGCTGTTCGACTATCCTTACGAAACATACTGATTGGATGATTCCCCTTCATTCCGCATCCCCAACCGTTTATACTAAAAATTACCGACCATGTTGTTGAATATTAAAAACCTCCATGCCTCGATTCAGGGCAGGGAAATATTGAAGGGCGTCAACCTCGCCGTAGGGCGGGGGGAAGTGCACGCCATTATGGGGCCGAACGGCTCGGGCAAAAGCACGCTGAGCAACGTGCTGGTGGGTCATCCGGCGCTGGAAGTGACGGAAGGCGAAGTGACCTTCAACGGCAAAAACCTCCTGGCGCTCTCGCCCGAAGACCGCAGCCGCGAAGGTGTCTTCCTGAGTTTCCAGTATCCGACGGAGATACCGGGCGTGAGCATGGTCAACTTCGTGCGTGCCTCCGTGAACGCCCACCGCGAATACCGGGGCCTGCCGCCCGTACCGGCCACCGACTTCCTGAAGCTGATGCGCGAGAAGCGCGAGATCGTCGAACTGGATCAGCGGCTGGTCAGCCGCAGCGTCAACGAGGGCTTCTCGGGCGGCGAGAAAAAGCGCAACGAGATCTTCCAGATGGCCATGCTCGAACCCCTGCTGGCCATCCTGGACGAGACCGACAGCGGGCTGGACATTGACGCCCTGCGCATCGTGGCCGCCGGCGTCAACCGGCTCCGGACGCCCCAAAACGCCGTGATCCTCATCACCCACTACCAGCGGTTGCTGGATTACATCCGCCCCGACGTCGTGCACGTGCTCTACCGGGGACGCATCGTCCGCACCGCCGGGCCGGAACTGGCGCTCCTCCTGGAGGAGAAGGGCTACGACTGGCTCAAAAACCAGGAAGGCCAATGAGTGCGGAAAAACAGTATCTCGACCTCTACGCCGCGCATGGGGAGGCGCTGTGCCGCCATGCCGCGGAGGTGATGAACCGCCTCCGTCCGCAGGCGCTGGCGCACTTCAGCCGGGCGGGATTCCCGACGGTGAAGGACGAGTTGTACCGGCATACGGATGTGGCGCAGGCCTTCGCGCCCGACTACGGGCTGAACCTGAACCGGCTGCCGATACCGGTGACGCCGGACGAGGTCTTCCGTTGCGACGTGCCCCGGCTCGGGACGGCGCCCTGTTTCGTCGTCAACGACTCCTTTCACGACGCCCTGCGCCCGTCGCCCTTCCCGCCGGGCGCCTATGTCGGCGGCATGAACGCCTTCGCCCGGCTGCATCCCGACCTCGCCGCACACTACTACGGCCGTGCGGCGGCGACGGAACGCGACGCGGTGGCTGCCCTCAACACGCTCCTCGCGCAAGACGCCTTCGTGATGTACCTCCCGGCGGGCGTCCGGCTGGAGCGGCCCGTGCAGTTGGTGAACATCTTCCGTAGCGACGTTGACCTGATGGCCAACCGCCGAATCCTCGTCATCCTCGAAGCCGGTGCGCAGGCCACCCTCCTGGTCTGCGACCACAGCATCGACCCCGACCTACGTTTCCTCGGTACGCAGATCGTGGAGATATTCGCTGCCGAGAACGCCGTGTTCGACTGCTGCGACCTGGAGGAAAGCAGCCGGACAACCACCCGCTTCTCGTCGATCTACGTCGAGCAGGCGGCGGCCTCCAACGTCCTGATCGGCAGCATCACGCTCAACAACGGCCTGACGCGCAACAACGCCTACGTCCGCCTGCTCGGCGAGCACGCGGAAACGACGCTCTGCGGCCTGGCCATCCAGGATGACCGCCAGCACGTGGACACCTATACGCACATTACCCACGCCGCGCCCCGCTGCACCAGCAGCGAGTTGTTCAAAAACGTGCTGAACGACCGTGCGACAGGCGTTTTCTACGGTCGCATCCGCGTTGAAAGGGGCGCGGAGCAGACGCGGGCTTACCAGACGAACCGCAACCTGGTGGCCGGCAGCGAGGCGAGGATGTACAGCCGTCCGCAGTTGGAAATCCATACCGGCGACGTGAAGTGTTCGCATGGCATGACGACCGGCCGGCTCGACGAACAGGCGTTGTTCTACATGCGCACGCGCGGCTTGTCCGAAGCCGACGCGCGACTGATGCTCAGCGTGGCCTTCGCATCCGAAGCGCTGGAGCACGTCCGCCCCAACGCACTGAAAGACCGCCTGCTCCGCCTGGTGGAGAAGCGCTTCCGCGGTGAACTGGCACGCTGTAACGAATGCCTGTACCAAAGGAATGGAGAATTGAGAATGGAGAATGGAGAATGAATACCAAACAGGCGTTGTAAATCGACGTCACTCTCCCCTCTCCCTGTGGAGAGGGGTCGGGGGAGAGGTTAGAATTCATTCTCCATTCTCCATTCTCCACTAACCACTATTGATATAACTTAGATCGGAACCCGCTCCCAACCTAGGACTGCACCCAGTCTTAACCCAGGACTGCACCCAGTCCCAACCTAGGACTGCACCCACCCCTAACCTAGGACTGCACCCAGTCCTAACCTAGGACTGCACCCAGTCCTAACTTAGGATCGTACCCACCCCTAATGCAGGAGTGGGTCGCCTCCTAATGCGGCTTGGGGGAGTACCTTGAAGGGTCTGCTTCTAAATTTCGTGCGTTTGCCCTTATTCACTGCAATCCTTGTCCGGTAAAATTAATTGCGTACATTTGCCCTGGTTTTTTTTCACAACTTAATATTCATTATAAATATGGTAAACAAGAATGTATTCTTATTAGGATTAGGCCTGGCCCTAATCATGAGCGTTTGTGCGTCGGCGCAGGAGAGACCTGCCTGGGCAAAGGAAACGAAGGAAGAGAAGGAAGAGCGTATGGCGTGGTGGAGGCATGACCGTTTCGGGATGTTTATTCACTGGGGATTGTATGCGTTGCCGGCCCGCCACGAGTGGGTGAAGCAGAATGAAAGGATTCCCGACGAGGAGTATCAGAAGTATTTTGAACACTTCAATCCCGACTTGTATGACCCGAAGGAATGGGCGGCCAAGGCGAAGGAAGGCGGTATGAAGTATGTGGTGCTCACGGCGAAGCATCATGAGGGATTTTGCTTGTGGGACAGTAAGTACACCGACTATAAGGTGACCCGTACGCCCTACGGGAAAGACCTGCTCAAGCCCTTTGTCGAGGCCTTCCGCGCGGAGGGTATCCGCGTGGGCTTCTACTATTCGCTGATCGACTGGCATCATCCCGACTTCCCTTACGACGGACTGCACCCGAACGGCCCCAAAGACCCCGAGGAACGGAAGAAGGCTAACGAGTCGCGCGATATTAGGAAGTACCAGCAGTATCTCAAGGACCAACTGACGGAACTCCTTACGCAGTTCGGACAGATTGACGAGTTGTTCCTCGACTTCTCTTATCCCGGCAAAGAGGGTAAGGGACACGAGGATTGGGATTCGGAAAACCTGCTGAAGCTGATCCGTAAACTACAGCCGGGCATCCTGGTGGACGACCGGGCCGACCTCAACGATACGGACTGGGGCTGGGATTTCAAGACGCCCGAACAGTTTATGCCCACGGAATGGCCGACGGTGAACGGACAGCGTGTTCCCTGGGAAACGTGCCAGACGTTCTCCGGTTCGTGGGGATACCACCGCGACGAGGCAACCTGGAAAAGCGTGCGCCAATTGATTGTCATGCTGATTGAGGTCACCAGCAAAGGCGGTAACCTGCTGCTCAATGTCGGCCCGACGGCGCGCGGCGTGTTCGACCACCGCGCCAACGAACGGCTCGAAGGCATGGGCAAGTGGATGAGGTATCACAACCGCTCGATCTACGGCTGTACGCAGGCGCCGGATACCTTCCGGGCGCCCAATAACTGCCTGCTTACCTACCACCCCGAGGCCAAAAGGCTCTATATCCATATCCTCGAATGGCCCATCAGTGCGCTACACCTGAATGGATACAAGGGCAAGTTTAAGTATGCACAACTGTTGAACGACGCCTCCGAAGTCCGTTACAAGACGGAGGGAGATAACGTGACGTTGAGTCTCCCTGTCCTCAAACCCGACGTCGAGGTGCCCGTCATCGAACTGTTCCTGGAATAGGGGTTAGCGCTTAGTCCCCTAATCAATCATACAGTCCTATGGGAGTAACGGGTTTCAATCGGTCGAAACAAGACACCTTTGGAAAAAGTGTAGAGTAAAAGAAATCGTATTCACAACACAATAATTGCAATATGAAAAAGAAAGGAAAGAAAACGTCCAAACCAATCCCCAAGCGAAGCGGGTATGACCGCTTCAGCGACTTTTTTGAACAGTATCAACGGGCTTTGTTTGGGCTTTCGATGCTGTTGAGCGTGTTGATGTGCTTCTTCATGTTTGAGGTCGATGTCAGTCAGAGTGGCGACGACAGCGATTACCTTACCATGGCGGACGATTTCTGGCATCATTTCACTTTTCCCGGCTCCCATGGGCCGCTGTACTCGATTGTGATCTCGCCGGTCATCGGCATTTTAGGCATGAAGCTGATCCTGGTCAAGTCCTTATCGGCCATTTTTATTTTACTTGCCCTGTGGCTGTTTTACAAAAGCTTCCGGGGGAAAGTGCCGGCCGTGATCCTGATGCCGACACTGCTGCTGACCAGTATCTGTTCCTATCTGTTTTTCTACGCCTCCTATACCTATAGCGAACCGCTTTTCATGCTGGTACAGGGATTGTTTTTCTATTTCTTCTCCAAATACTTCCTGACGGAAGAGGAGGTCTCCCACTCGCTGAAGAAAGACTGGCGCAAATACCTTATCCTGGCCGGTCTGGCGCTGGGAATGTCCCTGGCCCGCAGCATCGGCTACGGTGTGCTGGGCGCCGTGATCCTCTTTTTTGCCATCCGGCTGCGCTGGAAAGACCTGCTCTACATGCTGGCTGCCTCCGTACTGGTGTTCGTATCGTTCAAAGTGCTCAAGTCCCTTGTCTGGCAGGGAAGCGGAGAAGCTTACGCCTTCACTTCCCTGCTGGCCAAGGATGCATACAACCCGGCGCTGGGAATGGAAGATTTTCCCGGACTGGTACGCCGGTTGATTGACAATTCGCAAACCTACCTGTCTTCCTGCCTGGCCCAGTTCCTGGGAATCATCGGGGAACGTCCGAGTACTCACATCGCCGTAAATTCCGTACGCACAATCCTGATCTATATCCTCTACGCACTCAGTATGGCCGTTCTTTTCAAACGGAATCAAACCTTGCTCTTTACAGGCCTGTATGTCGGTGTCATGCTTTTCGCCACATTCATAGTGATTCAGGCCATGTGGGCGCAGGACCGCCTGGTGGTGATTTATTATCCGTTTATCCTGCTCTTCCTGCTGGGCGGAATCTGTTATTTGTTTCGGATCGGGATACTGCGGAAAGGTTTCCTGGTTTATCCGGCAATCATTGCGGTACTCTGTTTCGGGACACTGTCTATCACGATCCCCCGGGTGAAACGGAATCTTCCCATACTGCAAGAAAAATTGACGGGAAACCCGTTCTACGGATGGACGCCGGACTGGGAAAATTACATCCGGGGCATTCAGTGGGCAGACCGGAACCTGGAAAAGGATGTGATGATTCTCAGCCGTAAGCCCAGTGTTTCCAGGGTGTATGCCGGAGGACGCCGGTTTACAGGTTTCTATCCCCTGATCGACACGAAGGACGTGCTGGAGGGTCTTTCCTACGAGGGTCGGACCCTTGTGGTGGTTGCGATGAAAGGGCAGACGCTTCAGGGAGAACCCCTGCGATACGTAGTAAACACCACCGCTCAATTTACGATTGACGGAACGCAAGCGCAAGGCGCATGTGTTTACGCCTTTCAGAATGAAGACCTGGACCAAGCCCTCCAGCTATTTGAAAAAGAACAAATAAAATATACGCTGGATTACAATGCCTTCCTGGAGCAATGTAAAGCGCTTGACAACATACGCGTCTATGATCCGGACAAGATGTGCCAACAGTTGGAGGACAGCAAGGTGGACTATATCCTGCTTCCCCAAATCCGGATGGACCCCATGAGGAAAATAGACGGCATGTTTATTAACAATATACATCGTTTCGTCTGGTTTGTTTCCTATAAATATCCGAACCGTTTCCAACTGATTCACACGGTTGGCAAAGATGAGCCTTGCGAAATTGTAAAATTCATCCGGCAATAATTGAGAATTAGTGGTTAGTGGTTAGTGGTTAGTGGTTAGTGAAAAACTCACCCTCACTAACCACTAACCACTAACCACTAACCGCTAATTCTCAATTATTGCCGGATAACGATTTTGTGGCGGACGCCGTTACCGTTCAGCCGGACGATATAGACGCCCTGCGGGAGGGAAATCTCCGTGTTGCCCGCGGCAACTGCCTGCCGGGTATGCAGCCGACCGGCGACCGTATAGATTTCCAGTTCCGCCGCTTCGGTGGTCTGCACGTGCAGCCGGTCACGACCGGCCCACAGCAGGTGAACCCGGTCAACAGGCCCGTTGCCCACCGTCACCTGCATGACGTTTTCCATCGTCACATACAGCGGCTCGATCACTTCGTGGAAGGTCACCCTTACGCTACCGTCCTCCTGGGGCGCCAGGGTGGTCTTTTCCTCGTCGATCCGTACGAAACCGCTCGAAATCTTCAGGTTTTCCAGCGTGTAGCCCTCCTTCGGAAAGACGGTAAAGGTGAAATCCCGGTTGCTTTCCACATAGTGGGTACCCGCCGGGGGCTGCGTGCGTACGCCTTCTACGGCGGGGATCACTACCTTACGGTTGATCCGGGGGGCCGAAGCATCCGGCAGGATGTATTCATACGCGCCCATATCCACATAATTGTACATCACGCGCGGCTGATTCGCCAGGTCGTAGTCGATGACCCGGTCATTGTACACCGCCATCCGGGGATCGGGCGAGGAGAGCTGGATCGACAGCAGCTCGCCGAAGTAGGCGTACCGGTTGTTTCCTCCATCCATCACCCGACTCGGATAGCTCAAGCGGTAGTTGCCCTCCGGCCACTCAGGGTCGCCGGTGCTGATGAAGTAGGGATCGACGCTGAGGTTCTGGCCGCCGTCCGTACCGTAGGCCGCGTTCCACACGCCGTTGGTGAGGGCGCCGCCGACGTCGCTGTGCGAGTAGTAGGGCGTGCCGCCGGCGATCACGTCGTTCCCGTTACCGTTGCCGCTGCTGTTGCTCCAGAGGATGGTGTTCAGTATTTGCGGATTGCCGGAGGCGTTGTTAAGCCCGCCGCCGGCACGGGTGGCGTAGTTGCCCGCCACGGTTGTGTTGACCAGCATTGCGTTGCTCCCGTTGTTGTAGATACCGCCGCCGTCGGCTGCCCGGTTGCCGCTGACCTCCACCTGGAAGAAGACGGGTTCGTCGCCCGGTTGGGGGCCGGTATAAGGCCCGTCGATGTAAACGCCGCCGCCGGCGCCGGAGGCCACGTTTTGCTTGATGACGTCGTTGGAGAAGATGCCCGTCGCGCCGTTGCGGAACAGTATGCCGCCGCCCCGGGCCGCCACGCCGTCACGGATGGTGAAGCCGTCCCAGCGTGCGCCGTGCGTGAGGCCCCAAAGGCCGTTGGTGTAGGTCGTGCCGCCGTCCATGACGATGACCGAACGGTCGCCGCCACTCAGCACCGTCGGGTGCTCGCTCAGGTTACGCTCGCTCAGGTTGCGCTCCGTGCCGGCAAAGCCGCCGAACACCTGCACGCTGTCCCAGTCCATCACATAGGAGGGCGTATAGACGGTCAGGCTGTCGTAGTCGCACAGGTAGCCCGCCGTGGAGACCTTTGCGTAGTCGATGCCTTCGGGGAAACTGTCGCGCGGGCTGTACGTGCCCTCCGCCACCCAGATGTAGTCGCCCTGGCTGGCCAGCGCCAAGGCCTGCTGAAGCGTCGGGAAGGCGTTGGCCCAACTCGTGCCGTTATGCAGGCTGTTCTCTACCTTGCTGTCCACCTGCTGGTCAACAAAGAATCCCAGGTGCTTCTCGTGTACCTGTACGCAATACGTCAGCGTCGTGTCGCAGGTCTTGTTTACTTTGATACCACCTATCATGCAGCCGACGCCCGTGGCGGAAATATGCAACTTCACCTCCTTTTGGCCGGTTGTGTGCCAGATGACTTTGGTATGGTTCATATCCTTTGAGAGCACCTCCTCGCCTCCTCCACTATATATCCATTCATACCATACGCCCGGATCATATTGGTTCGCTGCCACACCGGCAGGCAAGGATTTACCCGGCCCGTATTCCACGTTGAATATTTGCGGCACGGTCACTTTGGCCGGCTTTTGGGGTAATCGGTGCATGTTCGCATCATACACCATGTCCAGTACATAGCAAGAATCGGAGATATAATACCCGTCCTGATCAATGATTACCTTATATTTCCCTCCGACATTTGCTGTAACTGTTACATCGGATGTTGCTTTTACAATAGTATCTGCATCATTCCTGATCCAGGTCCATGAATCTGCAATAAGGATGCCTGTGTTGAACGTCGGATCACCCGTACCGCATAGAGAGGTACATGCCTGACCATTCAAACAACGCCACATCGTATCCAGTTCAAACTTGAAACTGGTGAAACCGGACAGATAACCATAACCGGCTGTTCCGCCAGCTTCATTGAAATAACCCAATGAAAAAGGTGAGAAATTATTCCGGATGGAAAGCATTTGTGATGCGGAAATACCTGAAGTAGTTAGATTTACTCTTGCGTATTCCCAATTCTGATCAACAACACTGCTTGAAAAAGGAATTGGATTGCCTGTAACCGTCAAAGGAGAAAAAGTCTGACCGCCGTCATTACTATATTCAAATAAGCCGCCCGGTTTGTAAACTAAAAAGATATAGTTAGTACCGCTGGTATTATAAAAATCAATCTGTTTTTGGCTGATTGAATACATGGATGGTATAATTGCAGCGCCTACTTCTGCGTAGTTAGGACTACTAGCAGCGGACATGTGGAAACAATAGACCGGGGCATTGGCCTGTACAAAAACGACATCACCGCTTCCTGTATTATCAGTTGATGGTATTGTTTCGTGCCAAGTATCACCAATGCCTAACGTGGAAGAAGTTTTACTTACACCATTCTCATAATACATAGTAATAGTTGTATTGGGTTTTGTGGCTACAAAATCAATTCGATCTCGAACATCAGCAGGATTTGCATACCCCCGAACAATTACATATCGAGTACCGGTTACATTTTCCGGGATAATCTGGTCTCCGGCCAAATCATAATTGCCATGAGGACCGCCTTGGACACAGTCGCCCGCTATGGTAACGGCAATTGGCTTGTCGGAATGAATCTTTGAACCGGCTAATGTGCCGGTATTTAATGTAGCAGCATCTCCGCCTTGCTCCATTAATTTCAGTGTCTCTCCTTTGTTAAGGTGCTGGCTAAATGTATGTGTACCTGCACCAAAATGAGTATTATCAGATGCTGAAACTGAGCTGGGAATCCCTAATCTGCAAGGCTTTGTCAGAGTAAACGATATTTCCGTATCATCTTCAGTAGCGACAATATCAATCTGATCTCCGGTTGTCCAAGACCCATACGGATTATTTTTATTGTAATAAGAACCTGTTGGATCGTCTTGAAAAGGTGTATAAAAATCCGTTCCCAGAGCCGGTTTACCTTTCAGCGAAAAAATATCACGTTGGCTATTAGCATTCACCATATAATACGCTAATACTTTTACCCCGTTCGTCGAGTAGATATGGATACCATGCTTGGTTTTTGTTCCGGCTTGAGCATACGGATTTTCTATCCTGTCTAACGTAAGGGAGGCATCCGGATTATTAGCATTATCAGGATCATCACTGCTGGCAAACCGATAAGAACCATTGGCTGGAACATTGAATGTTTTCTCATAAGGAGCTCCCCCTGTTCCATAAAATACCGCTTTCATATTTGCTGTCGTTCCATTTGGATTAGTAAATACAAAAAGTACAGGCTTCTCAGAGTGGTAGAAATCCACATCCGGCGCGACAAACCAAAACGCCGTATCCTGCGCCACAGCCGTGAGGCCGAGCAGGCAGGTACACAAAACAAAAAGTGATTTCTTTAACTTCATAGTATATCTATTTCATCGTGATTATTGGACAAACAAAAAAGTCCGCCCCCCGCAGCGGACTGCGAAGAACGGACAAGCGAATGTATATGATAAATTAACGAATATGTTAATCCCCCCCCCCCCTGTATTAACATAAATGTCGTTAACATGAGGGGCTTCCTGCTGAACAGGAGTGGGATCGAATGTATATCTTCTATATTCTAATAACATATCGTATATGTATTGCGCCTCAAAAGTAAAACATATTTTCCATGTGGAAGCATAATGTTGTGGAGTTTTGGATTATTTAAGAACCTCTCCCCCGGCCCCTCCCCACACGGGGAGGGGGGCGAAGCGGCGGTCACAGCCGTTATCCGAATCTCATTCCAAATATATCGTATGAATGGGCCGAGGCAAGTCCGACCCCTACGCTACGGCGCCGACGACGTAGGGGCTACCCTTGCGCCGGCCCTCATTCTATTCTTTGTGTATCCTTGGACAAGGAGGGCGTATGCGATACGCCCCTACGAGTACGACCCAACATAGACGGGAAAATTATCCGTATGCGTATAATCCGATTATACGTATGCGTATTTTCCGATCATACGTATGCGTATTTTCCGATCATACGTATGCGTATTTTCCGATCATACGTATGCGTATTTTCCGGTGATACGTATGCGTGAGGACAAAAACAACGCGGGTGCCGGAATTGCTCCGGCGCCCGCGTGCGTATCTTTACGGACGGTAAAGTGAATTATTCTACCACCAACGGTTTGCCGTACAGTGTCGTTTTGGGTTCTTTCAAATCCCTGCCACTCGAATACTGCGTGACTATCTTTATATGATAGGTATCGGCGGGCAGGTCGGGAATGAGGGCAAGCAGCGTGGCGGGCTTGTTGCGGATAAAGGTGACGGCCGGGGTCTCGACGCCGGTGGAGTTCACGAAATACAGGCCGCAGGAGGTGTCCTTGCCCGTGATTTTGATGTTTACACCGTCGATTTCGACTGCGCCGCCGGCGGTCAGTACTTCGTCCACCTTGCCGGTTACGCTGTCTTTTACTTCGAGGATTTGCGGCTGGGGCGCTACGGCGTTCACCTTCGTTAGCTTTACTTCGTTTTCCACGGTACGCAACAGGGTGCCCTTGCTGATGTTTACGTGCAGGTGGTGGCGATGCGGGTCAAAGCTGTCCAGTGCGCTTTCGAAGACGCCCGAAATGGAGAACCCGGTGTTGAAGAGCGGCAGGTTCACCGTGCCGCCGTTGCGCACAATGTATGCTACCGTTTCTTCAATGTTGTTAAGTACGGCCACGGCGTCGGTTTTGGTCATCAGCGTACCGCGCTGTAGCATCAGGTCAATAAACTGTTCCCTGTCATAGGTTGTTTTGACGTGCGTTTGTGCTGCGAAGTCGTCATTGCGCTCCGTCAGCGGATTTTCATGTAATGAATATTCCAGCATAATTTTTCTGTTTTGTGCCCCGCTGACCCTGACGGGGTAACGGGGCGGGTTTTACTTTAAATTTTGTTCTATGTGAATTGTGTAAAGATACAGTCGCAAAAGTAGATGAAAAATCTTAGTTATCCAAGCATACGAGATAAAGCCGAAAAACGATCCACCGCCTTACCGTCCGCGGCGGACGCTGCGGGTGGGGGCGGATTTCTCGGCCTTGGGTGCGGCGGCGTTGCTTTTCTTTTCTTTTTCTTTTTCCTTGCCTTTTTCCTTCTTCTTTTCCCTGGAGCCGGCGGTTGATTTGCGTGCCGAACGTTTGGCGGCTTTCCGGTCGGTCGTGGCTGTCTGCGTGGTGTCGGGCTGATACCAGAGCGCTTTTTCGAAGGCGAGTAGCTCGTTTTCGATTTTTTCCTGTTCCCGTTGCAGCGAGTCGGGCGTCGGACAGTAGGCTTGGAGGGGGAGGTTGAGCAGGTTTTCGGTCTTGATGATCTCGCCGTCGAACATGCGGCGCCGGAAATAGTCGTCAACGGTGAAGGTTTTGGCGTTGTTCACGTTCGAGGTCATGATGTAGTTGTTGGCTACGTAGGGGCGTATTTCTTCGTAGGGGACCCAGAACATGGGGGTGGTCTGGTCGCCGATGTCCATCATGCGGGTGATGATGGGGCAGATGGCGAGGATTTTCACGTCGTAGGCCGAGTTGTTCTGGTCGAAGTACCAGGCTTCTTTTACGTAGAAGGATTTTACTTCTTCGGAGGGGACGTCGCTTTCGTTGATGACGAAGCGTTCGCGTGCGCCGCCGCTGCCCGGAACGGTTTCGTAGAGGATTTCGAAGCGGTCGAGTACTTCTTTGAAGTTGGCCCGGTGTGCGTCGTC
>JAISOP010000189.1 GCA_031275525.1 Tannerella sp. | reverse complement strand
CCGGGACGGCCTTTGCCGCCAGGTATGGCTCGTAGTCCTGCCGCTCCAGTCCCGGCGCGCCGGCAATCACACACTGATAGTCCGGGAAAGACGCAACCGCCGAGAGCATGACCGGCAGGTTTTTCCCGATCTCCTGGCGGCGGCTTCCGGCCAGCAACGCCAGCAGCGGCTGCTCCCCCAAGCCGTTGTCCCGGAGAAACGTATCCTCCCGCCCGTCCGCCTGTCCGCGGTATGCGGCAACGGCATCTACCGACGGATTCCCCACGTAATCCACCGCATAATTCAACGTTTGGAAAAAAGCCGGCTCGAAGGGGAATATACAAAACACCCGATCCACATAGCGGCGGAAGGCACGGATGCGGTACGTCTTCCACGCCCATATCTTCGGGGAAATATAGTAATACACCGGCAAGTGCAACACCGTCTTCACATATTTGGCTATCTTGAGGTTAAAGCCCGGATAATCCACCAGGATCACGACGTCCGGTCGGAAATCGCGAATCGCTTCGCGGCAAACCCGCATATTCCGCAAGAGGGTACGGGCGTGCAGCAGCACCGGTATGACGCCCATGTAGGCCATCTCCCGGTAATGCTTCACCAGCCGTCCGCCGGCCTGCTGCATCAAATCGCCCCCGAAGCAGCGGAAGTCCGCCTCCCGATCCCCTTCCTTCAGGGCAAGCATGAGGTTGGAAGCATGAAGATCGCCGGAGGCTTCGCCGGCAATGATAAAGTATTTCATCCCTCCACGGGTATTGGTTCCGGCCGCAGGTCCCACTGCCGCAGGGCATCCAGGAAGGCATAATCGGTCACGTCAATCCGCCCGGGCACGAGCGATGCATAACCCTCCTCCAGCCGCTGTATGTCATGATTCTCCCCGGCCGGGTCCAGGGTCATAAACTCGCCCGCGAGCCAGTAGTAAGGCTTCCCCTCCGGATTCTCCGTCCTGTTAAACTCCCTGATCCACCGCCCATCCGCCTGTCGGCAGGGGGCAATGCCCCTAACGTGGGGCCGGTTCGGTACATTCAAGTTCAGGTACGTACCCCTCGGCAACCCCTCCTCCAACACCAGCCCGGCCACCTTCCGCCCCAGGCGGCTCGTTTCCGAGAAATCGCTTCCCGGCGTATAGTCGGCCAGCGACACCCCCAGGGAAGGAATCCCCAGGATACACCCCTCCATCACGGCGCCCATCGTCCCCGAGTAGTGTACGCAAACGGCCTGGTTGCCACCATGATTAGCCCCGGAAACCAGCAAATCGGGTTGCCGGTCCAGTATTTCGTTGACGGCCAGCTTCACGCAATCCACCGGCGTCCCCGTGCAGCTATACACGGTCCGTTTTTCGTCCCGGCGCAGGAGGGTACAAGTAATGGGGACCATCGCCGTGATGGCGCCCGACATGCCCGAACGGGGACCGTCCGGCGCAAAAACAACCAGCTCACCCAGCCCGTCCAGGCTTTTCGTCAGTTCCCGCAGCCCCTCGGCCTCCACGCCATCGTCATTTGTGATCAATATCAAAGGTTCTTTATTCATCTTTTCATCTATTTTATGGTTTATCGGCAGGCAAAGGTACGGATTTATTACCGGGGAAGCCCTAAAAGCCCCCTACCCTGCCTCACACTCCGTTACAGGAGGAATGCCCGAAAATGAATCCTCCTATATTATATAATGGATCGGAACCCCGCAATAGGTTGGTGCGGGGTCCCGCAATAGGTTAGTGCGGGACCCCGCAATAGGTTAGAGCGGGACCCCGGGATAGCTTAGAGCGGGACCCCGCAATAGGTTAGAGCGGGACCCCGTAATAGTATTAGAGCGGGACCCCGTAATAGTATTAGAGCGGGACCCCGGGATAGCTTAGAGCGGGGTCCCGATCCAAACCGCCGGATCCATCCTCCTGTGTAACAAAGAACGAAGAATTGTAAGCAGTGATTAGTGGTAAGTGAGGAATTGAGAATGGAGAATTGAAAATGAATTCTAACCTCTCCCCCGACCCCTCTCCCTGTGGAGAGGGGAGAGTTGTATCGGTTTACGACGCTTGTTACCCTATTCATTCTCCATTCTCCATTCTCAATTGACGGGCGGGCGGTTAATTTACAGCTTGCTGCGCAGTTCGATGCGGAAGGTGGTGCCTTTTCCGATTTCCGAGTTTTTGACGTAGATTCTTCCGCCGGGATAAGATTCCACGATGCGACGTACCAGCGAGAGTCCCAGCCCCCAGCCGCGTGCCTTGGTCGTATAACCGGGCATGAACACGGTCTTGAATTTCGACTTAGGGATTCCTTTGCCCGTATCCGTCACGTCAACAAGGATTTTCCGCCCTTTCTCACTGACCCGGAACAGAATGCTGCCCTGTCCGTCCATCGCATCCACCGCATTTTTCGTCAGGTTCTCTATCACCCATGAAAACAGCGCCTCATTCATTAACGCCAATAAAGGCTGCCCGGAAAACTCCGCCGACATCTTCACCTTCGACGACACACGCGACTCCATATAGGTATAGGCCGAACGAACGGCTTCGTTGATGTTCAACGGTATGACATCCGGATTCGACCCGATCTTGGAGAATCGCTCGGCAATGACCTCCAGCCGTTTTACGTCCTTCTCCATTTCCGTCAGGTAGGCGGCATCCACCTCTTTCGTTTTCAGGTATTCTACCCAGGCAATCAGCGACGAAATCGGTGTCCCCAGCTGATGGGCGGTTTCCTTCGACAAGCCCACCCAGACCTTATTTTGCTCCGCCTTCTTCGTACCGGCCAGCGCCAGGAAGGAGATCATGATGAACACGGCGATGACCAGCAACTGTATGTACGGATAGAGCAGCAACCGCTTCAGGATCACCGAATCGTCGTAATAAAGGTATTGATAGGTATTGTCGCCGAAGTCAAGGGAAAACGGCGGGTTTTTCGCCTTCAACTCCCGGACTTTCTTTTGCAGGAAAAGCTCCGGATTCCGCTCCGGCACCTTGATGTTATTGTAGCTGACTACGTTTCCCTGATCGTCGCAACAAATCACCGGAATCGTCGTATTACTTTCTATCACTTTCCAAATCAGGGATATTTGGCTTGTCTGCGTCGAATCGTCGAGGATAAACAAGCGTTGCGCTTCCGTCCAGACCTCCATTTTCTGGCGCTCCTCCTCCGCGAGCTTCTTGATGAGCGAATCCGAAACAACGAGCGATACAAGGGCAATCAGCATTGCCACAATGATAAAGACATATTTCAGATATTGCCTCGAATCATACCACCGGATCATTTTCCCCTCTCTTACTTTTTATAAAACCTCACCCAGTCGATTTGCATTTCCACGGGCAAGTCGTCCGGTTCCACCCTTCCGACCCACGAACCGCCCAACTGCATGTCCAGTAGGAGATAAAATTCGCGGTCGAACGGGAACTGGCCTTCTTTCTCCGTCACAATCCGGGGATAGGTAAACGTATGTGTCCCGTTGATGTAAAAGGAAAGGCTGTCCGCATAGAGTTCCACTGCGTACACATTGTAATCGTCCGGGTCAATCGCACCGGTGGCGCCCTGGGGCGGGTACTTGATATTCAGGTTATAGGTATAATGGGAGTGGACCGTCTGGTAGGCGATGCTTTCGCCGTTCAGCCGTTCCATGACGTCAATCTCGCCGCCGTCCGGCCAGGGGGTGTTGTCGAACGGCAACAGCCAGAATGCCGGCCAGGCGCCCGTGGCCTTGTTCAACTTCGCCCGTATCTCGAGACGTCCGTGAGCGAATCCCACCTTGTCTTTGGTATAGAGACCGCCGGTGAGGAAGGGGGCCGTATCTGCGGGTAAAACCTCGTTGCGCAGGCCGCGCAGCATCAATAGCCCGTCGGATACCTGGTAACAGGAATCATAGTCGGACATGTAATTGTTCCAGTCCGAATGGCCTCTCGGAATCTTGCTCCAGCGGGATGCATCAAACGAATCGCCGTCAAAGTTCTCTTCCCAAGCCAATTGCCACGTTTTTCTTTCCTTCACGACTTCACAGGCCGCGCAAACAACGGTAAAACCCAATACGATGAATATAAAACTACGATGTTTCATTTGTGAACAGATTATTTGTTTGTAGGTAGTTACTCAGAATTGAGAATTAAAGAATGGTGAATGGTTACAAGCGTCGTAAATCGACGTCACTCCCCCCTCTCCCTGTGGAGAGGGGTCGGGGGAGAGGTGTGGCGTATGATTTCATTCTCAATTCTCCATTCTCCATTCTTCTTATAGCAGATTGGCTGCCAGTTCGGCCAGTTCGCTACGTTCCCCTTTCATCAGGTTGACATGGGCAAAGAGGGCTTGTCCCTTCATTCGGTCAATCATATACGCCAGTCCGTTGCTTTGTACATCCAGGTAAGGAGAATCTATCTGGTGGATATCGCCGGTGAAAATCATCTTGGAGCCTTCGCCCGTACGGGTGATAATCGTTTTGATTTCGTGGGGCGTCAGGTTCTGCGCTTCGTCGATGATGCAAATCGTCTCGGCCAAGCTCCGTCCGCGGATAAATGCCAGCGCTTCAATCACTAATTGATTGCTCTTCTGCATCTCGTCAATCTGGCGGACGTCCGGACTGTTGGATGCGAATTGCGCCTTGATAAGGTTCAGGTTGTCGAACAGCGGCTGCATATAGGGCGTGACCTTGTCCTTCTGCGTCCCCGGCAGGAAACCGATGTCCTTGTTTGCCAGCGAAACAATCGGACGCGCCAGCAGAATCTGCTTGTACCGGTTCGCCTGCTTCAGCGCCGAAGCCAAAGCCAGCAGGGTCTTGCCCGTACCGGCCTTACCGGTGATGCCGACCAGCTTGATTTCCGGGTCGTTCAGTACCTCAAAAGCAAAGCTCTGTTCGGCGTTGCGCGGCTGGATACCGAAATTCGAACCTTTCTCCACTTTCCGCACCTTCTCCGTGAAGGGATTGTAGCGTGCCATCACGGAATTGCGGCTGCTTTTGAGAATAAAACAGGCGTTCGGCTTGAGCGTTTCGCCGAACGGCAGGCGCGAGACGTCGATTCCCTCGCCGGAAGCATACAGTTCGTCTATCAAGCCGGCATCCACCTCTTCATACGTTTCGTGCGTACAGTCGAACACGTCCACATTCTTCACTCTTCCGGTGATGTAGTCCTGCACGGGAATCCCCAGCGCCCGGGCTTTCATCCGGAGATTGACGTCCTTTGTCACTAAAATCGTCTGCATGTCAGGATATTTGTCCTTGATCAGACAAGTACAAGAAAGGATTCGGTGATCCGGGATGCGTTCATGGAACGAAGACGCCACTTTGGGATGGTAGGTTTCGTCGGTAATCACAAAAAGCATTCCCTTCCCTTCGCCAATGGAAACCCCTTTTGGAGGCAATTTGTCGGCAGTCAGTCGATCCAGTTCGCGAATAAACTCGCGAGCGTTATAATTGATCTGTTCGCTCCCTTTTTTGAACTTGTCAAGCTCTTCCAGCGTCGCAACCGGCAGAAAAATATCATTTTCCTGAAAGCTTCTTAAGCACTGATAATCATGCAGTATGACATTCGTATCCAGTATAAAATTCTTTTTAGTCCCCATATTTTTAAACTTTTTATTACCTTTAGGGTACAAAGATATAAAGAATTTATCTACTTTTACACCATCTTTTTATTACATAAATATGACATACATAGAAACTCTTAGTTATTTATACGCCTGTACACCAGCGTTTCATCAAGTTGGTCAAGCGGCTTACAAGCCTGGATTGGACAGAAGTATAGCCCTTGACAATGTGATGAGAAATCCTCATCGGGGGTATTTTTTTATTCATGTAGCAGGAACAAACGGAAAAGGTTCCGTGGCTCACATGTTAGCTGCTGTTTTGCGGGAAGCTAAGTACCGGGTAGGTTTATATACCTCTCCGCACTTGGTGGATTTTTGCGAGCGCATTCGCGTGAACGGGAAAAAAATTCCCCAACAGTACGTGGTTGATTTTATCGAACGGCACCGGGTGGTTATCGAATCGATCAAACCTTCCTTTTTTGAAGTGACGTCATGCATGGCGTTTGAATTTTTCCGCCACAAAAAGGTGGACATCGCCATCATTGAAGCGGGCTTGGGAGGCAGGTTGGACAGTACGAACATCATCCGCCCGAAGTTGAGTATCATTACGAACATCAGCAAGGAGCATACGCAGTATCTGGGTAATACGCTGATTCAGATTGCAAGCGAGAAGGCCGGCATTATCAAATCGCATGTGCCGGTAGTAATCGGCGAAGCGGTGAATCAGCCGGAAATCTGCGATATTTTCCTGAACAAGGCAAGCGAGTTGCAATCGCCCCTCTTTTTCGCCGAAGAGGAACAGCGGCTCCTGAACGTCAGACAGCAAAAAAACGGCAAACTGGAATTTCATTCGCCGGAGTTTGGCCGTTTCGTTTGCGACTTGGAAGGCCTGGCCCAGCGGATGAACGTGCAAACGGTATTGACGGCGTTGCGTCAGTTGAGAGAATTGCGCGTCAAGATTCCGCCGAAATCCGTACGCAACGCTATGGGACGGGTTGCTGAGTTGACCGGCCTGATGGGACGGTGGCAAACGCTGCAAAAGGAACCGCTGGTGATCTGCGACACGGGACACAATGCCGGCGCGTGGGAGCACCTGACGCCTCAGCTGATGCAAAAAGCCGCTTCGCACCTGCATCTGCGGATGGTTATCGGAGTGGCGAACGACAAGGATATTGACGCCATCCTGCCGTTGCTGCCCGCCAATGCGCTGTATTATTTCACTCAGGCCTCCGTCGGCCGTGCGCTGCCGGTAGAGACGCTGGCGGCAAAAGCCCGTCAGCACGGTCTTCTGGGAACGGCTTACCTTTCGGTGAACGAAACCCTCGAAGCCGTCATGAAGGAAGCTTCGCCCGGAGACCTGATTTTTATCGGTGGCAGTAACTTCATCGTGGCCGACGCTCTTCCCCTGTTTCAGGACGGAAAGTTCCGGAAAGAGAATTTGCGGAAAAAGGATAGGGATGAGACGGATTCTGCGACAGAAACTTAACGACTCTCCTTTGGCGCGGTGGAGTGTGCTGGGAATTGTTTCCATCACGATGATGTGCGCCTATTTCATTACCGATGTAATGGCGCCCCTGCAATCCATGCTGGAGGGGCAATTCGGGTGGGATGGGGCGGAATATGGGCTATTCTCAGGTGCCTACGGGTGGTTCAACGTATTTTTGTTCATGCTGATTTTCGGTGGAATCATCCTTGATAAAAAAGGCACACGCTTCACCGGCGTCCTATCCTGCCTCCTGATGATTTTCGGATGTGCCGTCAAATATTATGCGATCTCGCCGTTCTTTGCCTTCGAAGGGGCCGTGTTGGGCATCAAAGCGCAGGTATTGACGGCGTGTCTGGGATTCGCCGTTTTCGGCATGGGTGCGGAAACGGCCGGTGTGACGGTGACTAAAATCCTCGCCCGCTGGTTCTCGGGGAAAGAGATTGCCCTGGCGATGGGATTGCAGGTCTCCGTCGCCCGCATCGGGACCACGCTGGCGTTCTCCACGACCGTCCAAACGGCCGTTCTTTTCGACGAAATATCGGCGCCTCTGCTGCTGGGACTGCTTCTGCTTTGCATCGGTCTGATTGCTTTTTTTATCTTCTGTGTGATGGATCGCAAACTGGACCGGTCTGTCGAGGAAAGTGCCGACGCTATAGACAGGCAGGAAGAATCGTTCCGGCTGAAGGATATGCTGCGGATGGTTCGTAACCGCGGATTCTGGCTGATTGCCATCCTGTGCCTCCTTTTCTATGCGGGCGTTTTTCCTTTCCTGAAGTATGCCACCTCGCTGATGATAAACAAGTACGGTGTGAGCGAAGAACTGGCCGGCACGATTCCGTCGCTCTTGCCCTTGGGGGCTATCCTGCTGACGCCGCTCTTCGGATGGCTGTATGACAGGGTCGGGAAAGGGGCCAGTATCATGCTTATTGGTTCGTTCCTGCTGGTCGTCGTCCATACGCTTTTCGCCTTGCCGCTGCTGAATGTCTGGTGGTTTGCCGCATTCATCATGTTGCTCCTGGGCATCGCTTTTTCTCTGGTTCCTTCCGCCATGTGGCCGTCGGTGCCCAAAATTATCCCGCAACACCAGTTGGGAACAGCCTATGCCACCATCTTCTGGGTACAGAACATCGGCTTAACCGGCGTTCCGATGCTGATTGGCTGGGTGCTCAAGAACTGGTGCCGTACCGGTATCGCGGAGAAACCGTATGACTATACGCTCCCGATGATTATTTTCGCCTCTTTCGGGCTACTGGCCGTGTTCGTTGCGTGGCTGCTCGGAAAGGAAGACCGGAGAAAGGGCTATGGACTGGAAAAACCGAATATCAAGTAAAGGGCATCCAGGATGAAACCTCTCAAAACCCCGAAATCAAAGAAAACTCTTTGATTTTGGGGTTTTAGAGGTTTCCTCTCAAATAATTCCGGAAAATCGACCCATTAATCACTTAAATAAAAAGTTGATGTTCGCATGTATTTCATTGACAAAACAGTATGAAGACGGACAGGTAGCCGCCCTCCATGCACTGAACGTAACCGTTAAGCCCGGCGAGATTTTTTTCCTGCCGGGTGCCAACGGCGCAGGGAAATGTTTTCATAAACCAAACTAATGTCGTTACAAATCCGTTAGAAACGAAAAAATATGTACCATGTTTTCATCAATGAATTGCAGAAGTCGATTTACAATTATCGATTTTTATTCTGCTTCCTGATTTGTCTGATATTTATCCCGTTGAGCACACATATCTCTGTTGTGGAGTATAAACGGGAACTGTCGGACTGCGAGATGAACCGCGAGCAGTACAATAAACAGGCCCGACCCTCCGGGACGTTTAGAGCCGTGGGATTCAGAGATCCTTCGGCCTGGTCGTTTTTATCCGGAGGCATAGACCGGATTATTCCGCAAAAGGCCATCGTCACAAAAGACGGGATTGAATACCGGTCGAAGGTTGCGGACAACCGCGGATCGTATATTGTTTCGCTGCTGGGACGGCTGGACTTTCATTTTGTTGTGCTCTATATTGTTTCGCTGCTCGTCATCATCCTGTCGTTCGACATGGTGGCGGGCGAAAAGGAGAACGGCACGCTGGCATTAGTTATGGCCAATCCCCTGTCGAGACTCAAAGTGTTGATCGCAAAGGGGCTGTCGCTGTTTATCATGGTAGCGATTTCCATTTTGACGGCCTCGCTCCTCAGTTTGATCCTCATTTATCAATCGCAGTTAATCCCGCTCTCCGCCGGTTTTGCGGTCCGCTTCCTGCTCGCCCTGCTGGTTTCCCTGCTCTATGTACTGGTCGCCGGTTTTATCAGCCTGGCGGTTTCGAGTATGGTGCGACGTTCCGGGATTGCAGTCATCGTCATCCTGCTGATCTGGTGTTTTTATACCCTGATTATCCCGAAAACAACTCCGCTGGCCGTCAAGCTGATTTATCCGGTAAAAGCGGAATATCAGGTGAAAAATGAAATAAAGGCCCTCAAACAGGATTTGAACAAAGAGCTTGCCGCAAAGGAAAATGAAATTACGGCCGGGATATTCCGGCAAAATCAGTTGAGCGCAGAGGATATTGGCCGGCTGGAGGGTGACAGGGAACTGGCGGCCGTGAAAACCGAACTGGACGAATCCATTACGCCGTTAAGACAGGAATATGAGGCCCGGATTGCCGTTGAGACGCAAAAAATTGCAGCGGATTACTCCCGGCGCAAGCAGAAGCAAAACCGTATCGCCATGAATCTGTCGCGCCTGTCGCCCGTCGCCTGTTATTCCTTCATTATGGGAGAACTGGCGCAGAACGGCCTGGCCGAACAGGATGCTTTTCAGGCGCAAAGCAAAGAGTTTGAATATGAGGTGCACGCCAAAGTATATGCCCTGTACCGGTTTAGCAGCTATGCACTGGACGGGAGGTCGTCGAGCGGACATTATTCAACTTTTGATCCGAAGGATTTTGAAGTCCCCAATCTGGACAGCCGTCCCCAATCCGTCATGTCCGTACGGGATTATATCCGTACGGATTTTCTGCTGCTTTGTTTCTATGTATTCATCTGGTTTTTCATTTATTATTACGCATTCGTAAAACTGGACGTCAGATTTCAACTTTAAAACTCAACACCTATGACAAAATATATTTTCATCAAGGAACTCCGGGAGGCCATTACCAACTTCAAGTTCGTATGGCTGATGCTTTTTTCGGTCACCTTAATTCCCTTGAGTTTATACCTGTCTTATCATCAATTCCAGTTAAGACAGCAAATCTACGAGATGGATAACGCCAGTTACCGGTATATTTCGGAGAGCGGGATCGGATACAATACGCCGGATTTTGTGGCGGAGGGCTATCGGGCGCCACTGCCGGAAAATGTGCTGTCCAATGCTTCCGTTTCGCTGTTGCCCTATAAGGTGACAACCTCAAGAGAGGGATACGCCATTGAGAATGAAAGCGTATCCGACGATTACCTGACCGTGCTGTTCGGCTTTCTGGACATTCCGTATTTAGTGACCATGATTCTGTCCCTGCTTTCCCTGTTGGCCAGCTATAACCTGATAAACAGGGAGGTCGAAGAGGGGACGCTGAAAATGATCCTCTCCAATCCGGTACCCCGTCACCAGGTGCTGCTGGCCAAACTTTCAAGCCACTACCTGCTCTTTATCCTCCCCATCATGCTGGGATTCTGTACGGGACTGCTCCTGCTCGGAACCGGCGTTCAAACCGCCCCCTTCATTCAAACCGCCGGCATGAATATGCTTGTGATCCTGCTGTTTTTCCTTGTTTTTTTCACGATGGGCATCCTCTCGTCCGTTTATTTCCGGCAATCCTCCCGCGCCATCATCGTACTTTTGTCTGCATGGCTGTTCGTTGCGCTGATCATCCCCAAGACAGCTCCGATTATCGCCTCCCTGACGGTCCCGGCGACCTCTGAAGAAAACTTCATCCGGGAACGGGAGATGGCTGTCCGGAACTTTTCCGAAGAGATGAAAAATGAAGGGAAGAAGCTGGCAGGAAGTGTTTTTCCGGGGAAAACGACAGAGGAGATTGCGAATGTTCCGTGGGACAGCGAATCAAAGATGCTGTACGAAACGGAAATGGCAAAGATCACGGCTCGTTTGACGGAAGAGAAAAACACGTTCATCGGAAATATGGAACGAACCTACCTGAACCGGATGGAACAGCGCGACCGGGTTGCCAAATACATCAGCGTCATCTCGCCCGTAAGCTGCTGTAATTATATGTTGAACGAAATCAACCGGGCAGGATACGGTCAGGTGGTCCATTTTTACACACAGGCCGACGAATTTCAGAAACAGGTCAAGCGGGAAATTTATGACAATTACATTTTCAAGAATTATTATTCGTCAGTAGACGACGGACAATACGCCCGAATTTCTTTAGCGAACGGATTTCAACCGGATCAGGTGACTGTTCCGCAGTTTGTCTATCAGCCGGAATCAATCCGTGGAACCATTCACTCGATACGGATCGAACTCCTGCTGCTGACCGCCTATTTGCTGCTGTTTTTTGCGCTGGCGTATTTCGGTTTTGTGAAGATGAATGTATGCTAACCATGTTATGCACAGTCAACCGAGGACATTTCCCGTCCATGTTGGGTTGTGCTCGTAGGGGCGTATCGCATACGCCCTCATTTTCCAATAAGAGGCTTTTGAGACAGCCTCTGTTATGTTTTGGAGCGCACGTTTTGCTCACGCTTCGAGAAACAGCCCCCCTCTCTCCCTTTCTTAGGAGCTGTCAAGAAATAAACCATCCGAATTTACGGGAAATGTTTTTTGCAGTACAAAGCCCGAAAATGTGCGCATACCGGGGTATGTAATCATTTTCGGGCTGAAGGAATGCGAA
>JAISOP010000099.1 GCA_031275525.1 Tannerella sp. | reverse complement strand
TATGAAGCTGCGCCGGGTCGTAAACGATCAGCCCTGCAATATCCGCCCTGTACTTTTGCAGCGTCGCCCAGGGGGTTGTTTGTCTGTAGGCGATTCCCACCGAATTGAGCCACGTGAAGGCGCCTTCGGCATGAGCGTCTCCTTCGTAGGAGAAGATGCGCGGCTGCGTGCGGTTGACAAGTCCTTTCAGGGAAGAGAAAAGGAACATTTCTTCAGTGGTGTTGCTGTTCAGATAAATGTGGTCCTGCGTTTCCGCCGGAGCGGGGAAAGTAGGCAACAGTTGTCCTGCCGGCCAAACGATCTGTGACCGGACGGCGAAAGTGGAAGCCATGAATAAAGACAGCGCCAGGGCTGTGAGCTTGATGTGAGACGTGAATCTACCGTTCATTGTTTTCATTGTTTTATTCTGTTAGAATGATTTGTAAAGGAATAGGGGAAATCGTCGGCATCCGTTCCGCGTTGCGTATTGGGTTTTCCGTCCATTTCGAAAAGCAGTTTTGCACCGCGTTTCAGCGTTTCGATTTCCAGGTAGTTGCGCGTGCAGTTTTTGCCGTTCAGTTTCAGGCTTTTCACATACACGTTCGTGTCGCTGTTGCTGTTCGAGCGGATTTCGACAGTTTTCCCGTTTTGCAGGTGGAGAGTTGCCTTCGGAAAAAGCGGCGAACCGAGTACGTACTGTCCGCTGCCGGGACAGACGGGATAAAAGCCGAGCGCCGAGAAGACATACCAGGCCGACGTTTGTCCGTTGTCTTCATCGCCGCAATAACCGTCGGGCGCGGGGGAATACATGCTGTTCATCACCTGACGGAGGCGGTACTGTGCTTTCCAGGGCGCACCCGCATAATTGTAGAGGTAAATCATGTGCTGTATCGGCTGATTTCCGTGGGCATAGTTGCCCATGTTCATGATTTGCATTTCGCGTATTTCGTGAATGGTGCTTCCGTAATAGCTGTCGTCGAAAGCGGGAGGCATGGCGAACACGGTATCCAGCATTTGGATAAATGTTTCTTTTCCTCCCATGAGATCAATCAGTCCCTGCGGGTCGTGAAAGACCGACCAGGTATAGTGGAGGGCGTTCCCTTCGGTGAAGTCGCCGCCCCACTTCAAGGGACTGAACGGCTCGTTAAATTCGCCGTTTTCTTTTTTGCCGCACATCAGGTTGTATTTTCTGTTGAAGAGATGGCGGTAATTGAAACTTCTTTCGGCATAGACGCTTATTTCTTCTTCGGGTTTACCGATTGCTTTTCCCAGCTGGTAGATGCACCAGTCGTCGTAAGCATACTCCAGGGTACGGGCGGCGCTTTCGTTGATTTTCACATCGCAGGGAACATAACCCAAGCGATTGTAATATTCGTATCCTTTCCTGCCGGTGGAGGAGATTTTCGGGTGTACGTGGTTGGCGGAGTAAACGACGCCTTCCCAAAGAGCATCAACGTCTTTCACTTTTATGCCCTGCAGAAAGGCGTCGGCCAGGACGGAGGCGGAATTGTTTCCTACCATGCATCCGCGGTGTCCGGGGCTTGCCCATTCGGGGAAGAAGCTGCTTTCCCGGTATGTATTGATCAGTCCTTCCTGTATTTGGGCGTTTACTTCGGGATACAGAAGATTAAGCAGGGGAAAGAGGGCGCGAAAAGTATCCCAGAATCCGGTGTCGGTAAACATATATCCGGGCAAAACCTGCCCGTTGTAGGGGCTGTAATGCACCGCGTTTCCGTCTTTGTCGTATTCGAAGAAACTTCGTGGAAAAAGTACGGAACGGTAGAGGCAGGAGTAAAAAGTGCGCAGCTTGTCGACGTCATTGCTTTCGATTTCTATCCTGCCAAGTACTTCGTTCCAACGTTTTTCGCCGTTTTTCTTAACGGTTTCGAAATCGTTGTTTCCAAGTTCTTTCAGGTTGAGTTCGGCCTGTTCGAGGCTGATAAAGGACGAAGCAACGCGGACATGTACGGTTTCGCCGCGACGGGTGGGGAATCCGACAATAGCGTGCGCAGTTGAAGACCGGATCACGTCGTCTGCTTTTACATCCTTGACGGTTGAAGTTGTGTAGGTAAAGTTTTTATCAAACACGATAACAAAATAATTTTTGAAATTGCCGGGGACGCCTCCGCTGTTTTTCGTAGAGTAACCGACGATTTTGTTTTCTTCGGGGATGATTTTCACGTATGAATCTCCGTCGCAGGGGTCTATCGCCACATAGGAAAATTCCCTTTCGGGGAATGTAAAGCGAAAAAGGGCTGCCCGTTCGGTGGGTGTAATTTCGGTTACCACGTCGTGGTCAGCAAGATAAACCCTGTAATAATGAGGTTTTGCGATTTCCGTTTTGTGCGAGAACCAACTGGCTCGTGCGTCTTCGTTAATCAGGGGTTCTCCCGTAAGCGGCATAATGGAAAATTGGCCGTAATCGTTGATCCAGGGGCTGGGCTGGTGCGTTTGCTTGAATCCCCGGATTTTATCGGCGTCGTAGGTGTATGCCCATCCGTCGCCCATTTTACCGGTCTGCGGCGTCCAGAAGTTCATTCCCCACGGCAAAGCGATTGCCGGATAGGTGTTGCCGGTTGATAACGAGTGTTTCGACTGCGTACCGACTAACGTGCTGACGTAATCGACCGGCGATTGTGCGCTTGTCTGCATCAGACAGGCACTCAAAAAAATGACTGATAATTGTATTTTCCTTTTCATTTGAATAAAATTGATTGTTTATAAATTGATATGTAAGACCTCTCCCCCCTGGGGGCTGTCTCAAAAGTCCTTTGGAGCGTATTTGTCATTGCGGGCTTGACCCGCAACCCCAAACCGGCGTCCTTTTTTCGGGGGATTTAGGGACAGGGGTGTTCTTCATCATTCAAACACGTAGTTTCCGGCTTCCAGTTCCAACGCTTTTCCGGTGGGTAAGCGGTCTGTTTGGGGGAGGTAGAGCGTTGCCGTCGTATTGGCGGGAACGGTAAATGAGAACCGGTAAGTTCCATTGGGCAGGCGTTCCCACTTGCTTTTTATTTTCCCGTAACAGGAGCCGAACTCTGCATCGACCATTGTGATTCGTTCCGAATCGGGGACGGGACGGGTGTCTATGGCCGGCTGGAGGATGAAATGCTTGAATCCCGGAGCGTTTTCGTCGGCTTCAATGCCGGCCATGTAGCGGTACATCCATTCCGCGACCGCACCGTAGGCATAGTGATTGAAGGAGTTCATTCCCGGATCGCCGAATCCGTTAGCGCGGGTATAGGAGTTCCAGCGTTCCCAGATGGTTGTTGCCCCCTGATCAACGCTGTAGAGCCACGAAGGATCGTTGCGTTGCAGAAGCAGGTCGTAAGCCACGTTCGTTGCTCCGTAGCGGCTCAATGTCTGGTTCAGGATTGCCGTACCCACGAACCCCGTGCTGAGGCGGTTGCCGTTGTCGCGTATCTTTTCCACCAAAAGTGCAGCCGCTTCCTGCGCCCGGAGGCTGTCGGGGAAGAGATCGTTCTGGAGGGCAAGGAGGTAAGCGGTTTGTGAAGTCACGTTCAGTTTTCCGTCCGGACGGATATACCTTGTCTGGAACTCGGTTTTGATGTGGCTGTAAAGCGTCCGGTATTCCGCTTCCTTTTCCGGGAGGTTCAGGGCGCGGGAGATTTTCTCCATCAGGCGGGCAGCACAGGCGTAGTAAGATACGCTGATGTAACGGGCATCCGTGTGTTCGTAAGACAGCCAGTCGCCATACTGTGTGTTTCCGCCGTTGTAGAGGTATCCGTCGAACTGCTGTGTGGCGAGCCATCTCATGAAGCGTTCCATAGAAGGATAGTGTTCGCTCAGCAGTTCGCGGTCGCCATACATGAGGTAGACGTTCCAGGGGACGATGATGGCGGCTTCTGCCCAGGCGGTGCGCCCGTATCCCAGGTTCCAGGTTTCGGGGACGAGCGAAGGGTAGCTTCCGTCCGGCTGCTGACTGTCGCGCACGTCTCTTGCCCACTTGCGGAAGAAGGCAGCAACGTCGGCGTTGTAGGTTGCGGCGCGTGAAAAGACCTGGGTGTCTCCCATCCATCCCAGTCGCTCGTCCCGTTGCGGACAGTCGGTTGGAACGCTCAGGAAGTTTCCGCGCTGTCCCCACAGCACATTGCGGTATAAGCGGTTGACCGGTTCGCTGCTGGTGATGAAGGAGGCGTTTTCTTCGTTGTCTGTACCGACGACTTCTCCTTTTACGGTTTCGATGACCAGGTCGTCCGAGGCGGTTATTCCGGCGTAGCGG
Organism: Tannerella sp.; assembly: GCA_031275525.1. Classification (GTDB taxonomy): domain Bacteria; phylum Bacteroidota; class Bacteroidia; order Bacteroidales; family Tannerellaceae; genus Tannerella. The sequence continues at coordinate 2,778 of JAISOP010000099.1, read as the reverse complement.
AATCCGAAGAAGGTGGTGGAGGGATGGAAGGTTTCGCCCCGGTCATCGCCTTTCAGGGTGTAGCTGAGGGAGGCTTTTGCGTCCCGGAGGTTTTCGAGGTAGAGAGATCCTTTGGCATTGTCGTTACCGCGGGTCCGTTCGCCCGAATCGTTCAGCATTTCCGCGAAGCGGGCATTTATTTTGGTTCCGCGCGCTCCTTTCACCTTAAATTTAATCCAGCCGACCATGTTTTGTCCGAAGTCGTAAATAGCCGTTTCGCCTTTGCGGAGGGTCAGGCTTTCCCCGTCGGCGAGGGTGCGGACGATGTTTATTTCGCCAAAGGTGGTTCCGGTTGGTTTTATTCCGTCATAGACGGTAACGGTTTTCGGGGACTGTTCCAAATGGGGCCGCACGCGGACGGGCGGTCCGATAAAGGCAATGAGTTCTCCGTGGAAGTAGTCGTTCACATCCGCAGGCTTCCAGTCTGAATCGTCGAAAGCGGCTGCCGTCCAGTCTGTTTCGTTCCGGGCATCGTAGGTTTCGCCGTGATAGATGTCTGCTGTCCGGAGGGCGGGATGGGTGGAGGCTTTCCAGGTAGCCGGGCTGGTGAGGAGTGTTTCGTCCGTACCGTCGGCGTATCGGATGTACAGCCGGGCAATGAATCCCAAGGGGGGATTGCCGTATTCGCCGCGGGCGATGGCTCCGGTGAACCAGCCGGAGGCGACCTGCGCGCCGATTGCGTTTTTCCCCTTCTGGAGCAGGTTTGTTACATCGTAAGTGGAATACATCGCTGTTTTACGGTAATCCGTCCAACCGGGTTTGAGTTCGTCGTAAACGGTAGAGCCGTCCGGCTGCGTTGTTCCGACCCGTTTACCGTTGATAAACAGGTCGTATACGCCCAGGGCGGAGGCATAGATGCGGGCGGAACGGACGGTTTTCGTTGCGGTAAACGTCGTCCGGAAGATGGGGATGGCGTCCGTGGCATCCCGGTCAGCGATTTTAATCCACTGCGCGCCGTGCCATCCGGAACCGGGGAGTCCGGTTTCAAAGAAGGCTTTTTCGGAGGCGGCGATCTTCCGTCCGTCGTTGTCCCAGACGCTGACCGTCCAGTAATAGCGCGTGGCTGGCGCCAGGGCGAGACCGGCGCATTGAATGCCCAGCGATTGATCGGAGGGGGTTTTACCGGAAGTATAAACGGTCGTTTTCCGGTCTTCGTCCCAAAGGATAAGCTCGTAAGCGGTCTGCCGCTTTCCGGTGACGCGGGATTCCATCTCCCAACTGAATCGCGGATTGACCGCGTCTATCCCAACGGGATTGCTCATGTACTCCACGCGCAGGTTCTTTACTGCCGCGGGACAGTGGCAGCCGGATGCCAGCACGCCCCAAAGGAGGCAGGCGCCGGCTGCTGCAAGTGATTTCAAGTACTGTACTGTTTTCATTTCTTATGTGTTTTTGTTCCTTTTGACCTCTCCCCCCCTGCCCCCCTCCCCACAGGAGAGGGGGAGGCGCGAAGCGCAGAATCGCCTGAGGGGGGAGAGGTGTTAATATGCTGTTTTAATTATTGCATCTGTCATTCGTACAAAATAGATTCCGCGGACAGGCAGCGGGAATCGCCATTCGCCGCCGGTTGCCCGCCGCGTGTCCAGTAATCGCCCGTCAATGCCGTACAAAGCGGCAACCGCACCCGGAGCGGCGCTGCTGATTATCAGCCGGTTTTCCCGGATATACCATCGGGGAGGGACGGCGGGGACGTTAGAGGCTGTGGGATCAACAGGGTCGACGGGGTCGACGGGATCAACAGGGTCGACGGGATCGACAGGATCGACAGGGTCGACGGGGTCGACAGGATCAACGGGATCGACCGGATCAACGGGATCGACAGGATCAACAGGGTCGACGGGATCGACCGGGTCGACAGGGTCGACGGGATCAACGGGGTCGACAGGGTCGACAGGATCGACGGGATCGACAGGGTCGGGGGCTTCCGGTTCTTCCTGCGTTATATAAACACCGGCATCTATCAGCTGGCCGCCCAGGGTCTGGACGCATTGGATCGCCAGGGTGTTCCAGCCTTCCTGCAACAGTGTCCCGTCAAACTCAAAGAACTGGTAGGCCGTGATGTATCCGCTGCGTTCCAGCGCCAGGTGATCATTCAGATATACCTGGCAGTCTTCGTCGTGGAAAAGGTGCAGCCAGGCGGCAGTCAGGTGTTCCAAGTCTCCCTCTTCAATGTAGAACCGGGTACGGATATAAATCTGGTTGCCTGTCCAGAGGGTATTCTGCAATCCCTGTTCCGTGCCGAAGGGGGCGTCGCCCGATTGCCATCCGCTGTCGTCGTAAGCAACGGTATACCAGTCGTCGCTGTCCGGCGTTTCGGTTGTATATTTCCAGGTATGCGGCGTGTTTCCGGGAGCGGACGAGGTGAGGAGCGGCGTTCGCTTTTCCGGGCAAGCTTCGTTAAACCAGGCGAATCGGTCTTCGATAAATTGCCTGACAAAGTCAATATACTCGCCGTAGGTATCGAAAAGCGCGTCTTCAAACCAGACTTTCCGGTTCAGGGAGTTCCACCGCTGGAAGTTCAAAGCCTGCGACTGTTGCAGGAGGGCTGCATTTTCGTCCAGGTAGTCCGTGAGGCGCTGTTGCAGACTGTCGCTTTTCATCTTTTTCCACCAGCGCCTCAGAACAACCTGCGCGGTATCGGTCTGCATGATCCGGCGAAACCAGTGCTGGGCAACGCCGTGCTGCGTGTCGAGGGTGGCGCTGTAGCGGGGAACCCGTTCGTTCGTCAAAAAGGCCTGG
>JAISOP010000096.1 GCA_031275525.1 Tannerella sp. | reverse complement strand
TACGATGATAAAGTGAAAAACATGGCCGATTACGTCATCGAAATCCCCGATACCGAAGAATGTTTAGGTCCCCTGCTGTCGATCATTCCGTTGCAGTTGCTGTCGTATCACATCGCCGTTAAAAAAGGGAGGAATGTGGATATGCCGAGAAATCTGGCCAAATCGGTCACGGTGGAATAATAAACGAATGATATGGTTAACGTACTTAGAGGAAGGGTGATTGCGGGTCAAGCTCCATATCCATCAGGCTATAATCTACAAACACGCTTTCCTCTTCCATTTTTTTTTGAGTTGGTAACGACAAGCCAATAAGCCAAAAGTCCCAGGTGCAAACAAATTACGATCCTGTTGCCTGCCCCTCTCTGCGATGCGTTATGTATAATTAGAAAATTTCATGTACCTTTGCACGAAATTCATTTACAGACTTATGCTCGAAAAAATTATTATCCTGGATTTCGGGTCTCAAACAACACAGCTGATTGCCCGCCGTTTACGGGAATTGAACATGTACTGTGAAATCGTTCCCTACAACAAATTTCCAGAAAAGGATGAATCCATTATTGGGGTCATTTTATCCGGAAGCCCTTTCTCGGTTAACGACCCCGATGCCTTCAAACCCGATTTATCCACTGTTACGGGAAAATATCCTTTGTTAGGAATCTGTTACGGAGCGCAATACCTGGCTTATATCGCCGGAGGCAAAGTGGAAAAAGGAGACAGCCGCGAATACGGGAGAGCGCTGCTGACCCCAATAACTGAGGACGACTGCCTGATGAAAAATGTAAAACCGGAGGCACAGGTTTGGATGTCGCACGGAGATACAATTACCGTAATCCCGGACAATTTCACCGTTATTGCCAACACACGCGACGTGCCTTGTGCAGCTTACCGCATTGAAGGCGAAAAAACCTGGGGCGTACAGTTTCATCCGGAAGTTTTCCATACCGAAATCGGCATGACCATCCTGGATAATTTCCTCTTTATCTGCCAGGCAAAAAAAGACTGGACGTCGGCGAATTTTATCGAATCAACGGTCAGTCAATTGAAAACGCAACTGGGAGACGACAAAGTTATCCTCGCGCTTTCGGGCGGTGTGGATTCTTCTGTGAGCGCCGTCCTGTTGAACAGGGCTATCGGCAAAAACCTGACCTGTATCTTCGTGGATAACGGACTGCTCCGGAAAAACGAATTTGAACAGGTACTGGACGATTATGCTCACCTGGGACTGAATGTTTTGGGTATTGACGCCAAAACTTATTTTTACAGGGAACTGGCCGGAGTAACTGAACCGGAACGAAAACGAAAAATCATCGGAAAAGGATTTATTGATATTTTCGAACGGGAAGCCCGTAAACTGAAAGATATTCGCTGGCTGGCACAAGGTACTATTTATCCCGATATTATAGAATCTTTGTCTATCACCGGTACAACAATCAAATCGCACCACAATGTAGGTGGACTTCCCAGTACTGTGAACCTGAAACTGGTTGAGCCTCTGCGTTTATTATTTAAAGACGAAGTCCGTCGCGTAGGCCGCGAACTGGGAATGAAAGAGCATTTAATCAAACGGCATCCATTTCCCGGCCCTGGATTGGGTGTTCGGATTTTGGGAGACATTACGCCCGAAAAAGTCCATATCCTGCAAGAGGCCGACGATATTTTTATCCGGGGACTTCATGAATGGAACTTATACGACAAGGTCTGGCAGGCAGGTGTAATTTTGTTGCCGGTTCAATCGGTAGGTGTTATGGGAGATGAGCGGACGTATGAAAATGCAGTCGCCCTGCGTACGGTAACTTCGACCGATGCGATGACTGCCGACTGGGCGCATTTACCTTTCGATTTTCTGGCTAAAATATCCAGCGAAATAATTAATAAAGTGAAAGGAATCAACCGGGTAGTTTACGATATAAGCTCAAAGCCGCCTTCGACAATTGAATGGGAATAGTATTCCGGAAACTAAAAACTAAAAGTTGCGCGAAGCGATGCAGTATTACTGTACTTCGCGCAACTTTTAGTTTTTAGCTCTGTCATTGCGGCCTCCGATCCGCAATTCCCTGATTAATGCTTAACAGAAGGGGATTGCGCAAGTCCGCAATGACAAATTAACATTAGTTCCCGGAAGCCGCAATTTCATAAATAGCGCGTGCGTCTGCCATATCCAGCTTGCGGAAATTCCCTAAAGTTCCTCCGGAATTGATTTCCAGTGTTTGAAGCAAACGGTCGATGTCTTTTTTGTCGGCTCCCAATTGTTCGAAATTAACCGGAAGGCCAAGAGAGGAAAAGAAGTTTTTCAAGGCGCGAATACCCTTCAGTGCCGTTTCCTTCCTGTCGTTGGTGGCTTCGATTCTCCAGACTCGGGTGGTAAATTGAACAAACCGGTCTATGCCGGAAGTATATACATACTGCATCCATGCGGGGAACATAACGGCTAAGCCGGCTCCGTGAGCAACTCCGTACAAAGCGGATAATTCATGTTCCAGTCCGTGCGTCGCCCAATCTTCTTCCCGTCCTGCGCCACAAATGCCGTTGTGAGCAATCGTTCCTGCCCACATGATATTGGCGCGCGCATCGTAATTCTCCGGTTCCTTGAGTACAAGCGGAGCTTCTTTTATTATCGCCAGCAAAACCGCTTCGCACAAACGGTCGGTGGTTTCCACGCCGGGCGTTTGCGTAAAATAACGCTCCATCACATGAGCCATCATGTCTGCAATCCCGTAAGCTGTCTGATTGGCCGGTAAGGTAAACGTCAAAACCGGATCCATAATCGAAAAAACCGGACGAAGCAAAGGACTGCCATGCCCTCTTTTCAAACGCTCTTTTTCTTTGGTAATCACCGTATTGGGTGAGCCTTCGCTCCCCGCAGCCGGAATTGTTAATACCGTGGCAACCGGCAAGGCGCGATTAATGGTGACTTTCCCTTCAAAGAAATTCCAAAAATCGCCCGCATAAGGAACGCCGGCTGCTATCGCTTTGGCGGAATCAATGACACTCCCGCCGCCGATTGCTAAAATGAAATTGACGTTTTCTTTCCGGCATACTTCGATGCCCTGATACACCAGCGTATCCACCGGATTAGGCTGTACGCCCCCCAATTTGACGTATTCAACAAATTCGTTCTGCAAATAATTTTCTACTTCCGCCAGCAGCCCGCTCCTGATAGCCGATTGCCCACCGTAGTGAATCAGGACTTTTGTTCCACCCTGTTTTTTTACTAATTCGCCGACATGTTTTACCGTATTCTTCCCAAACACAAATTCGGTGGGACTCCAAAATCTAAAATTATTCATTATTATGTGCAATATATTTATTTAAACAATCTCACAACTTCCCCGATCCAAAGCACCAGCGAAGTGCTGCCGATAATGATTCCCCAGTCGTTCCACCGCAGCGGCTCCACTTTGAACATTTCTCCGCCGACGGTAACTATCAGCCACTGGCCGAAGAGGATGACGGCGGCGATTGCAAGGAATCCGCTGCATTTGCCGAGCGACGCAAAGGCCGATTTCCCGGACAGAAACGCTTTGGCATTGAACATGTTCCAAAACTGAAGCAGAACGAATATCGTGAAAAACAGCGACAGTTCGTAGGACGAAAGTCCGCCGCCGGCGCCGAAGTTGAAGAAGTTGGAGGCAAAATCCGCCGGGCTGAAAGCGCTTAGCGAAGTAACGTCGGCATGTTTGAAATACTGAAGCAGACCGAACAGCAATGCCACGAAAATAATCCCTGTGCCCATAATCCCTTTGGCCATCGGCTTGCTGATGATGTAGTCGGTCGTTTTGCGGGGCTTGTCCTTCATCACCTTTTCGTTGGGCGGCAACGAGGCCAGCGCCAGCGCCGCAAATGTATCCATGATCAGGTTTACCCACAGCATTTGCGTAACGGTCAGCGGCGATTCCGTTCCCAGAAAGGCGCCGATCAGCACGATGATACAGGCGGCCACATTGATCGTCATCTGGAACAGGATGAATCGCTGAATGTTCTGATACAGCGAACGTCCCCACATCACTGCCCGCGAGATGCTGCTGAACGAGTTGTCCAGAATCGTAATGTCGCTTGCTTCCTTGGCTACGGAAGTGCCGTCGCCCATCGAAAGGCCGACTTGCGCCGCGTTCAATGCCGGGGCGTCGTTCGTTCCGTCGCCAGTGACGGCAACCACCTGGTTTTTCTGTTGCAGCAACTGCACCAGCCGCTGCTTGTCCATCGGACGGGCGCGGGAAAGGATTTTCAAACTCAAAATCCTCTCCAGCAACGATTCGTCGGACAGGGCGGCAAATTCCGTTCCCGTAAGGTGATGCGATTCGTCCTCGTTCCTGTCCCAGAGTCCGATTTGGCGACCGATTTCCTTTGCCGTTCCCGGTGTATCGCCCGTTACAATCTTCACACCGATGCCTGCGTTCAGGCAGTTTGTTACGGCTTCCGGCACTTCGGCGCGGACGGGGTCGGATATGGCGACAATGCCAATCAATGTCAAGTCCGCGTTTTGCAGCCGTCCTTCCCGAATGTAAACCTCGTCGTCTTCAATGATTTGATACGCAAAGCCCAGCGTCCGCATCGCCTTGTTCTGATATTCGAGCAACTGCGCGTAAATTTCGTCTTTGGCGACCGGAACGGTTTTGCACATGTCCAGCACAATCTCCGGAGCGCCTTTCACGTAAAGTACCTTTTTGTTCAGCAAAGGCGAGTTGACAAGGGTTGCCATGTACTTGCGCTCGGTGGAAAAAGTCAGCTGTTCGACAATTCCGGCATTTTCGCGTAGCGGCAGGTAGTTGATCCCGTTGTCGTGCAACCACAAAAGCAGGGCGCCTTCGGTCGGATTACCCAGCGCCTTGATTTTTGCCGGGTCGGAAAGATCGAGATAGGCCGTGGAATTGACGGCGATACCTTCCCTTATCAGTGCGGCTTCCTTTCCGGTGGATTGCCGTTCAAGTCCGCACTGCGATCCGGCGGCGTCATAGAAGCGGGTTTCGTAGATTTTCATCTGGTTTTGCGTGAGCGTGCCGGTTTTGTCGGTGCAAATCACGGTGGCGGCGCCCATCGTTTCGCAGGCGTGCATCTTGCGTACCAGGTTGTTGGTGGATAGCATCCGCTTCATGCTCAAGGCCAGACTCAAGGTAACGCTCATCGGTAATCCTTCCGGCACGGCAACGACAATGACCGTGACGGCAATCATGACCGTTTGGAGGAAATAACCGCCGAAGCTGATCCAGTCGAAGGTTTCCGGCCCGATAAAATAACTGATCAGCCGTCCGGCGATAATGAGGCCGGCGATGGCGTAGCTTGCCTTGGTAATCATGCCGGCCAGACGGTCCAACTGCTGATTGAGCGGCGTTTCCACGCTGCTGTCGATTTGGGCGCCTTCGTAGACTTTGCCGTATTCGGTGGCGTCGCCTACCTTCACTACCTGCATGATGCCGTGTCCGTCGGCGACGGTTGTGCCTTTCAGTGCATGGTTGGAGGGATAGGTGGCGTCTTTTTCAAACCGGGCGGGATTCGTTGTCTTTTTGATGACTGGCTCGCCGGTAAGCGTCGATTCGTTGATTTGCAGGGATACGGCTTCCAGGAGTTCGCCGTCGGCGGGTACTTCTTCGCCGGTTTCCAGAATCACGACGTCGCCGACCACGACTTCTTTCTTGGAGATTTGACAGATGTTGCCGTTGCGAATCACTTTCACCAGGGTGTCGTCGTTCACCTTGTTCAAGACCTCGAACTTCTTGTTGGCGCTCAGTTCGAAGCAGAAACCGACCACGGTTGCCAGCAATACGGCAATCAAAATGCCGGCGGGTTCGAAAAAGGTACTGATGCCGACGTGTCCCGAAAAAAACTCGTAACACGATACGCCTACGGATAATACCAGGGCTACCAGGAGGATGATGATGATCGGATCGGTGAATTTCTCCAGAAATTGCACCCAAAGCGATTCTTTTTCCGGCGGGGTTAAAACGTTTTCGCCGTGTTGCTTGCGGCTTTCGAGCACTTGCTGGTCGCTCAAGCCTGTGTAATGATGTTTTTGTTCCATGAATTATTTTCTTTTAGTAAACGAGTTGACGAGCAGGTAAGTTCACTGTAAAAACCTTTTCCGGGGCAAAGGTAGGTGTTATTTTTTGATTTACCAATTACATACCACCAGGGCAGACGCATCTTCATTTTATCTAACAATGTCCGTAGAGAGGATGCAGCGCCGTCTCCGGGACGCGGGAGAACGCCGGAGGCGTTCCATATGAATAACTCCGTGCAAGCCACAGGCGTAGCGCGGGGTTTGTAGGGGCTGTCTCAAAAGCCTGTCATCCCGCGCCTGACGCGGGATCCCCCCGAAAAAAGGACATTGGTTTTCAGGGGATTGCGGGTCAAGCCCACAATGACAAATACGCTCCAAAGGACTTTTTGGACACCCTCTACGGAACTGCTTCGCAGTTCCATGGAGGGGAGAAGGTTGCCGTATCCCCGAACTGCGCCTTTGGCTTGTTCGGGGTTATTCATGGGGCTGTCTCAAAAGCTTGTCATCCCGCGCCTGACGCGGGATCCCCTGAAAAAAGGACATTGGTTTTCAGGGGATTGCGGGTCAAGCCCGCAATGACAAATACAGTAAGGGCGATTCGCGAATCGCCCCAACAAACAAACA
>JAISOP010000316.1 GCA_031275525.1 Tannerella sp. | reverse complement strand
GATGGACGGGAATGAGAATGGATACGGGTAGCATGGATAGAAGGTATATTTATATGAGTAATTTTTAAAATAGAGTTTTATGTCAAGAAAGAAAGATTGGTTTCCGGAATCCCGTGTAGGGAGAAACGAACAGATTGTAAGGACGACGGCCTTTATGTCCGTCGAAGAGAAACGTATCCTGATCGGATGCGGGCCGGGTACGCCGAACGGCAAGTGGTATGATGCGGACTGTGTGCCGCCGTTGACTGCCTACCTCGCGGCCTACCGAACGTATGACAATCCGGCTACGAACAGCAGGGTGGCGTTCGACAACCTGAAGGAGGCGGAAAGGGCGTTTTACCCCATCTACCGCGATTTTTATTTGATGGTAAAGCATACGCCCTACGTTTCCGACGCCACCCTCGAAGAGATGGGTTTCCCGCCGCATCCCTCGGGCGAGCGTTCGGCCCATCCGGTCAACAAGTCGTTCATCGCTATCTTCGTCCGGCCGCTGGCTAACCTGGTGATCCAGGTTTCGTTCCGGGACTGCGGGACGAACCGTTCGGCGGTTCCCTACTACCTTACCGGCGCGATGATTTATTACGTGGTCAGCGACACGCCTGTGACTAACCCAAACCTGCTGCAACAATCTTTCCTCGCCACCCGCTCGCCCCGCAGATTGAGTTTTGACCCCAAGTATCGGGGCAAAACGGTTTACCTGGCTGCGCGCTGGCAGAACCGCCGCGGCGAACTCGGCCCGTGGAGCGAAATCGTGGCGGCCATCATCCCGTAACCCATTCATGCCTGGGCAGGGGGCAGGGCGTTGCACCCCGGTAGGCGCTGTTTACATGGAAATGGCTATCTTTGCCGCTGTTTATCAAGAAATGTGATGGAGAAAAAAGATGAATTGGAACAATTGACGGCTCATATCAAACGGCTGGAAAGGTTGGCGGAAGACATTCGCGGACGGGATATTTATCCGGTTGCCTTTTTCAGCGAAGCCTTCGATGTGACCAACCGGATGCAGGCGCTGCTGCATCGGATGGAGGTTTCGGAACTGGCGTTGTTTGAGCGGCAGATGAAGGAGCATGAGGCGCAAATCCGTACCCTGGGCCTTCTTTGGGAACCGGAGACACTGCCCTCCGACAAGCCGGCGCCTGAACCGCCCTCCGACCCGGCGCCGCTACCGCAGGAGCTTCCGCCTCCGCCTGCAACGGAAAGGCCGGCGGCTCCAGGTCCGCTGCCCTCGACTCCTCCTCCGCCCGCACGGGGAACGGGGAAACAGGAGGAACGGCTGAATGAAACGATTGAGAAAAACAGGCTGGCCGACTTGAGGAAAGCCTTTACGCTGAACGACCGGTTCCGTTTCTGCCGCGATTTGTTTGGAAAGGATGAAGACCTGATGAGCCGGACGCTTGCCGAGCTGAACGTGAAGGATTCCTGTGAGTCCTCGATTGCGTATCTGCGGGAGCAGTTCAATTGGGACTTTGAGGACGGGACGGTGGCCGAATTTGTTGCCGTGCTGGAGAAGCGTTTTTCCTGATACCGCCTTTTCGTCCATGGCCAAACTGATTCTTATCCCCACGCCCGTTGGCAATCTCGAGGACATGACCTTCCGGGCGGTCCGCCTGTTGAAGGAGGCGGACGTGATCCTGGCCGAGGATACGCGAACCAGCCTGATCCTGCTCAACCACTACGGCATCCGGAACCGCTTGCAGTCTCACCATAAGTTTAATGAACACCGGCAAACGGAGAAAATCGTGGAACGTATCCGCGGGGGCGAGACCGTGGCGCTGATTTCCGACGCCGGGACGCCCTGCGTCTCCGACCCCGGTTTTTTGCTGGTGCGCGAATGTGTGCGGCAGGGCGTGGAGGTGGAATGCCTGCCGGGCGCTACGGCTTTTGTGCCGGCGCTGGCTGTCTCCGGTTTACCGAACGACCGCTTTTGCTTCGAGGGTTTCCTGCCGCTCAAGAAAGGACGCCAGACGCGCCTCCGCATATTGGCAACGGAGGTGCGGAGCATGGTCTTTTACGAATCGCCCCTCCGCCTCCGCAAAACGCTGACCCAACTGGCCGGAACCTTCGGCCAAGACCGGCCGGTATCCGTATCCAGGGAACTGTCCAAGCGTTTCGAGGAAACCGTCCGGGGCACTTTCAAAGACCTCCTGCACCATTTCTCCGTCAACGAACCCAGGGGTGAATTTGTTATAGTAGTAGCCGGAATCGGAAAATAAATACATTATATTATAGGTATATGAAAAGGATTCTATTATGGTGCTTCTGTATGGCACTGCTGACCTCCTGCGTGGAACAGTCGGCCAAATACAGGAAACTGAAAAGTGAAAACGAAGCGCTGGTGGCCGAGAAAACGGCTACCTCGGCGCTGCTGGAAGACATGTTGACGACCTTGAGCGACATCCAGTCCGACATCCAGTCCATCCGGGAGGCGGAAAACTACCTTTCCGTCGAACCGCAGGGCGAGGACATCAGCCCTTACCGCAAGGAACAACTCAAGAACAACGTACGCCAGATAGCCGAGACGTTGAAGTATAACCGGGAACAGCTGGCCGTCCTGCGCGAGCAGCTAAAAAACAGTCATATCCGCTCGGAGGCCTTGCAGCGTACCATCGACCGCATCGCCGTGGAACTTAACCAGAAGGCGGCGATGATTGTTTCCCTGCAAGAGGAATTGGCCCGGAAAGACATACGGCTCCAGGAATTGGACGGTGTGGTGGCTTCGCTGAATGAAAACATCGAAAACCTGTCCGAAGCAACGGTCTCCCAGACGAAAAAACTGGAGGAGCAGAACCGGAAACTGAATACAGCGTACTACTGCCTGGGTACGGCCAAGGAACTGAAACGGCAAAATATCCTGACGGGCGGAGGACTGTTCTCCAAGTCGAAGGTGCTGGAGGGTTTTTTCAATGAAGACTATTTCATCGCCATCGACATCCGCGAAGTGACCGAAATCCCGCTGTATGCCGGCAAAGCCAGTCTCCGTTCCGCTCACCCGGCCGAGACCTACCGGCTTTCCCGGGACGAACACGGCAACCTGACGCTCTATATCACGGACGTCGAACAGTTCTGGCAACGGAGCCGTTACCTGGTGATAGAAGTCAAATGAACCTCCGTTACAAATCGCTTTTCCTGGATTTGGACGACACGTTGTGGGATACTGTCCGCAACAACAGGGAATGTCTCGAAGAAATCTACGTGGACTACCGGTTCGACCGCCACTACGATTCCTTCGAGACCTTTTACAACCATTACATGCCCCGTAACCTGTCGCTCTGGCGGCAATACCACAATCATGAAATCGACCGCCACACGCTGATCGTCGAACGCCTGCTGAACGTTCTCCGTCCGATGGGGATTGACGATGCGGAGGAAGCCCTCCGGATCAACTGGGATTATATGCGGCGGACGACGAAAAAAAACCGGCTGGTACCCGGCGCCGTCGAATTGTTGGAGGCGCTGAAACCCTGTTACCGGATGTTCATCCTGTCCAACGGTTTTCGCGAAATCCAGTCGCTCAAGTTGCAACATGCAGGACTGGCGCCATATTTCGAAAAACTGATTCTCTCCGAAGACGCCCATATCCGGAAACCGAACAGGGCCATCTTCGACTACGCACTGAAAAACACCAATTCGCGCCGTCGGGAGTCGCTCATGATTGGCGACAGTTGGGAAACCGACATCGCCGGCGCCCGGAATGCAGCTATCGACCAGCTTTGGTTCAACCCGGAACGCCTGCCGGCCAAGGGCTTTGCTCCCACATACGAAGTACATTCCCTCTCCCAGGTGCAGGCGATACTATAGCATCACTAAAGATTCAATGATTCAACGATTCAAAGATTCAAAAGAAAACGAGCCTTTTGAATCTTTGAATCATTGAATTTTTGAATCATTGAATCATCACACATAATGGACAACCAGCAGCAGGAGCGAGCAGACAAGCAGGAGGTAATAGTAGAGGGAGACGTTGCGGGGCGTGTCGGAAAAGAGGTATGCCATCAGGATCGAGACCGGAAAGAAGAAAATACACAGGAAATCCACCGTTTCGGTGTCGAACAGGAAAAGAAAGAGCAGCAGATACCGGGCGGCAGTCAGTAAAAAGGCGATAAACCGTCGTGTGCGGAGGCCGGCATGAAGGGTGTGGAACCGGAGGAGCAGATCGAGTATCACCGTGTAGGCAAGCGCCATGGTCGGCAAAATTAGTCGGCCGGTGGTCAGGTATTCCCTGAAGGGGATAAGATCAAAAGCGGTCCAGAGGCGGAAAGCGTCCGTGAGGATCGAGAAATCATGTTGCAGGACACACCAGCCGGCGATCATCCAGTAGATCGCAGCAACGCCCAGCAGGGAAGCCAGGAAGACCCGGAGGGTCAGCAGCCGGAAGCGGAATATCCCATACCAGAAAAGCGGAAGCATCCACAGCAGGTGAATCCATACCAGGCTTCCGATACCCAGCCAGAGTGTCGCCTTGTAGGCATTCCCCGGCGCCAGGCCGGTTTTTCCTTCCCGGTAGGCCTTGAACAGTTCAACCATGCACAACGCCAGGAAAAAGAAAGCAACGGAGGTGGGACGCAACGGAACGAAGCCGAAGCTGGCGCTGTTGAGCAGGAAGAATAGAAGGAAGGGGAGTTTCGTTTTCCCCCGGAAGAGAATCAGGTAATCATTGGCGCGTTGGAGCAGGGCGGCCATACCGCATAAGAGCAACATGCCCACAAGGTAGGCGGACGGTTTGTCGGGCAACGCGCCGATTATCCGGTTCCACAGGGGCGTTGACGAAGCCGTATGCAGCGGGTAATTGGCGGAAAAATAATATTCCAGCCCCCAGCAGAACAGCCCGGCAAGCAGCGTCAACACCATGACCGCGGGTCCGGACAGGCTTTGCGCCGTTTTTTTCCCGTAGATACCGTAGTTGCGACTCATGGAAACGGAGGATTGTGCTGTTTGCCGTCAGAGGTCGAATCCGATGTCGCGGCGGAAGTATTTCCCGTCGAACCGGATGGCCCTTGCCCCGGCATACGACTCGGCCAGCGCTTCTTCGCGGGTGGCGCCGCGGGAACTGACGGCCATCACGCGGCCGCCGGCGGTCAGCGTCTGTCCGTCTTTCTCCGCAGTGCCGGCGTGGAAGACGATGCTGCCCGACACCCCGTCAAGTCCCGAAATCACCTTTCCCTTTTCGTACACGCCCGGATAGCCGCCGCTGACCAGCATCACCGTCACGGCGCAGCGCGGATCTTCCCTCAGCGTGCGCGAGGCCAGGTTGCCCTGCGCAACGCCTTCCAGCAAATCGACCAAATCGCTTTGAATCCGGAGCATGACGACTTCCGTTTCCGGGTCACCCATCCGACAGTTGTATTCAATCACCATCGGCTCGTCACCAACACGTATCAGGCCAAAGAAAATAAATCCCCTGTAGTCGATCCCCTCCGCCTTGAGTCCGGCGACGGTTGGGCGGATAATACGCTCGTCCACCTTCCGCATGAACGCTTCGCCGGCAAACGGCACCGGCGAAACGGCGCCCATGCCACCCGTATTCGGGCCGGTATTCCCTTCGCCGATGCGCTTGTAATCCTTGGCGACCGGCAGGATTTTGTAGTCCGTTCCGTCGGTCAGCACAAAGACCGAACATTCGATACCGTCCAGAAACTCTTCGATAACGACACGCCTGCTAGCCTGGCCGAACATCCCCTGCAACATTTCCCGCAAGGCTGCTTCGGCGCCTGCCCGTTCGTCGATAATCAGCACACCCTTGCCGGCGGCCAATCCGTCCGCCTTCAGCACATACGGCGGGGGCAGGGTATCAAGGAAGGCGATGCCTTCGGTGAGGTTTTCCGCCGTGACGCTCAGGTAGCGTGCCGTCGGGATCCGATGACGCATCATAAACGCTTTGGCAAAGTCCTTGCTCCCTTCCAGCCGTGCCCCGTCGCGTCCCGGCCCGACGAGGGGAACAGACGCCAGCGTCGCATCGGCCCTGAAAAAGTCGGCAATGCCGTTCACCAGCGGCTCTTCCGGGCCGACCACCACCAGGTCAATCCCGTTGGCCTGCACAAACTTCCCGATTTGCGGAAAATCATTCACGCCGATGGCCACGTTGGTACCCACGGTCGCTGTTCCGGCATTCCCGGGTGCGATAAACAGCCGGTCGATTTTCGGGCTTTGGGCGATTTTCCAGGCCAGCGCATGTTCGCGTCCGCCACCTCCTAAAAGTAAAATATTCATTGTTGTGATATCTGTTTTGTTTTTATTTCACAGGGGGCCAAAGGTAGGTGAATGCTATCGAAAAGACAAGCAAAATGGAAGAAAAATTTGATGCAGCATGAAATTTCCCGAACTTTAAAACATAAAACGAGGTGGCCAGGGCCTCGGGGGAACACTTGATTGTGCCGGATTCCGACTGTATCCTGCCGCCCGGTTACTAATATTTCGTCTTTTTTTGACGTCAGCATTGCATATTTAAAAATAACCATTATCTTTGCAGCGCTTTTCGGAGGAAAGGGCGATTACTACATTGAGGGCGTTTAGCTCAGCTGGTTCAGAGCATCTGCCTTACAAGCAGAGGGTCGGCGGTTCGAATCCGTCAACGCCCACTTGAAATTAAGGACTTACAAGAGATTGTGAGTCCTTTTTGATTGATAGGGATACACAATTTGCACACAAGTTTCAAAACAGGCGATTTCTATTTTATCTTCCATTTTCGTTGCGTTGGTAAGCAAATCCTTTACGCTTTGGTATGTATCAGGCAGCAGTTCTCCAAATCTGCTTGTTTCCGGTTTATAGAAACGTCCTTTCGACAGTTTACGCAGATAGCCTTGTGCGACAAAATCGTTGAGAATTTTGTTTACTCCTTTGGAATTTTCTGCCGTCATCGGGAAATCATTGGAAGTGAGAATAAATTCCAATGGGGAATTTGTCTATTATGTTTTTGATGAATTGTTCTTTATTTTTAGAATAAACACATTGAGAGTATTATTATTCTCCAATCCTTCGTCTTGAAGTTCGTGATAAAATAAATCTAAAAAACTTTCATGAATACTTCGTTCTATCATACTACACCTCCTTTTTCTATTTCCCTCTCCACCATCCCCTTTGCCTCCTCCAACAACTTTTCACTCTCGCCACGAAGCGCGAAACTTTCCGAAACAAGCGCAGCGATTTGTTCTTGAATTTCTTTTGAAACAATAGGAACGACTACATTCTCAATTTCTTCTTTTCGCCAATGCAAAATGATTGAGCCGCCAGCATCTCTTTCTGCTTGCTTTTGCACGAGTTCTGAATTTAAAACCAAGGTCAGATAATCGGGATTTACACAATTTGTATCTTTTACCGACAAATGCAGGATTGCGCCCGAAGTGATAAAATTTTCGTCTTTGCGGACTAAAAACGCTGTACCTACGCTGCCATCTTTTGAAAACAGGATTGTGTTTTTTCTTGGTTTTAAATTGTCAATCAACGATTTGTTTTCCTTGCAAAACGATAGTGACAATTTCTTTTCAGCTTCGGAAAAGCTCATTTTGTTGAAATCCGAAACACGCAAAAATGGTATGCCCTCGTCTGAATAAACGTCTGAACCCGGCTCTATGGATTTTTTGATATTTACAAGATTACCTAATGTATCATGATTTTGCGATTTTATTGTGTTGATTATTTCCTCATACTTAGGTTGATAATATTCCGCATCCAACCGTCCTGTGGTAAAGAGGGAATTTTTGAGCGATTTTATATTTATGCCTTCCTGCGAAGGTTGGAAATCTTTTAATTTCAAAGTTTCAATAAGTAGCTCTTCGGCTTGACGGTAAAGAGTTTGCGATTGTTCGTGTTTAGAATATGCTAACTTTATCTTGTCCTTGATTATTTTATCAAAATCATTATGGAAAGCCGGCACAAATAATTGATTCATGTCTTCTAAAATCAATCCCATTTGCACAGCACCCCTGATAAATTTTAGTATTTGATTTTGTCCGTATTTGCTCGAAAGAAATATTGCAAGTAATTCACTCGAAAAAACACCTTTTGAGCGTAATATTGCCAATTTGCAGCTGCAAGTTGATTTGTTTTTTGAATAAACAAGGGATACTTTCCCGATTGTTCCAACGATAGATAATAACAAATCGTCTTTTTGTAAATGCGACCTTTTTAATGCAGGTTGATTAAATGTTTTTTCATCAATATAAACAGGGTGCGCATTTTCAATAAAAAAACTATGAATATCCTGTCCTCTATAATAGGGTATTCCCGTTTCTGAAAACTTGTCGCTAATTGACATGTGATTTCCGTCTGAAATGCTAACTAAATCAACTAAATTATTACATCCTTTTTCTTTGATAAAAGCTATAATTTGTAGATTTTCTTTCTTATAAAATTCACTGTCAATTCGTTTAGTTCTTTCCAATTCACTTAACATCACCTCGCTCACTTCCAGCCCTTCCAACAAACCCTTATATCGTTGTTCGTCGAAAGGGCTACTCAAAAAAAACTTAATTTCTCCTTCTTTGCGAACTCTGCGAATGCTTCGGCAATACCGTCGCGGGTTAGACCGTCGTGATTAAAAAGGTCGTGTTTGACGATTAAATGCTGGTGTTCGTCTAATGCGAAATCGTCAAGATTTTTCGGATTGGTTATATATTCAACGGTTGGTTCGCAAACAATATTTAATTCGCTTTGTTTGGGTTGCGGAAGATATTTATATTTCTGTAAATCGCGTTTTCGCAGATAAATTTTATCGCCGCTGTTATCTTTGCTTGGTTCCTGCATGGTGGCAAAGAAAATCGGATAGTCGTCAACTTTGGGGCAAAGCGTGTCGTCCCATTTTTGAACGAAAAGGATGCTTGTTTTCGTGCCAGTATGGGGCTTAAACACGTTTCCATGCAAACCGACAACCGCAAGAATACGGCATCGTTCGGCAATAAATTCGCGTATGTATTTGTCGCTGCTGTTATTAAATCGGCCTTGCGGAAGCACGATAGCCATACGTCCACCCGGTTTCAGAAAATCAAGGTTGCGCTCAATAAACAAAATATCGCGCCCGACAGCAGTTTGGTATTTTCCATTTTCTTTTTTACCCAAGTCGTATTTCGCCAAAATGCGGCTTTCCTTAATATCACCTGCAAATGGCGGATTTGCCATTAAAATATCAAAATTAAATTCCCAGTTAGAATTTAGAGTTTTACGCAGTTTCTTTAACTTTTTCCAACCGTTGTTGTAGGTATCATTCCACTTTTCGTCTTTCATTGTTTCGTTCCAACGCTCCCAATCAAGAGTATTAAGGTGTAAAACATTTGTTTGTCCATCACCTGCAATCAAATTAAGAGTCCGGGCTACACGCACGGCTTTTTCGTCAAAATCAATGGCAAACACATTCTTATTCACATAGTCAGTACACTCGGCTGGCTTTTGTTCCAAAGTAAATAAATGGCTTTTATCCAATCCCTTTTGTTTCAAAATATCTTCCCATACATGAAAAATGGTATGCACCGGGAATCCGCAACTACCCGCCGCCGTATCAATCATTGTTTCGTCGGTTTACGGATTCAGCATTTTTACGCACATATCAATCACGTATCTCGGCGTAAAATACTGTCCCTTTTCGCCCTTGCTACTTTTATTTATCAGATATTCAAAGGCTTCATCAACAACTTCAAGATTGGAATTAAAAAGTTTCACGTCTTGCAACGAAGCAATGCAAACCGATAAATGCGAGGGAGTGAGCAAAATTTTTGCATCATCGCTGAAAACGCCGTCCCATTTTTGCTTTGCGCTGTCAAAAAGCGACTGAATTTTATTTTTGAGTTCGGTCTCGGTGTCGCCGTAATTGCGAAATTCCAGATTGCGCTGGCGATTTCTGCCGCTTTCCATTTCATCGTACAACTTCGTGAAAATCAACTTAAAAAGTTCTTCAAACACATCAACACCTGCATTTGCCAAAACCTCGTCTTCCATTTCCAGAATCAAGTCTTTCAACGATTTACGTTCCGTAACAAGTTTGTCTTTCTTGATAAGGTCGTCGATTTTCCAACGCTCGGAAAGAATGTCCGACAATTTTTCCGATGCGCGTGGAATGTTGGGAATGTCTTCAAAATAATTTGGGTCGCGACGGTGGTAAAACGAAATCTGCTCGCCGTTTGTCCAAACGCCAATTGGGGCGCCGGTTGCGTTGCAGTATGATTTAAGTTGCTCTTTGCCGTCTTTGAGTTTGGGCTTTTTGAGTTCCACAATAATGTATGGCGAAGTAGTATTATCCTTGTCAAAAATCACAATATCGGCGCGTTTTTTCTCGCGTCCGAAAGCAACTTCATACTCCAATGCAATTCGGTCGGCAGGATAGCCGTAATCGTGTGTTAGTATTTCGAGAAAAAGTTGTCTAACCGCTTCTTCCGGCATAAGTTTTATGTCTTTTTTGCGAATGACGCACTGTA
>JAISOP010000310.1 GCA_031275525.1 Tannerella sp. | reverse complement strand
GCCCGTTGAGCACACCGCTCAACGCTCGTTGAGCGCACCGCTCAACGCCCGTTGAGCACACCGCTCAAATTTGAACACAAACACAAAACCGCCCGGCGAAAGAGATAAATGATTCGGAGCCATGCACAAAGCCAGGCCGCGTGCAGGAGGCAATCCGGTTATTTTTTCACCGGTTTTTTGCCTGTCGAACGGTTTTATTTGCGTAGATTTGTTTGATTATTATCCATTAAAAGAAGTTCGTATGAGACCATTGTTTACTTATCAAACGAGAACCTCTGCCGGCGGAAGGCGTCGGAGACCGGTATTTTTTATGCTTTTATTGTTTCTGTTGAACGGGACCATGCTTGTGAACGCGCAGGAACCGGCCGGTTACATTACCGTCAGCGGGAGAGTCAAAGATTTTTACAGCAAGAAGGATGTCGAACACGTCAGCGTCACGGCGGTGGGCGCTCACGTTGGAACCATCACCAATGAAGACGGGGAATTTACCCTCAAGTTGCCTGCCGGTTTGAAGGCGAGTGAAATCGAACTGTCTTGCCTGGGCTATTACAATGCACGCATCCGCATCTCCCGGGAGCAGCATCCGCAAACCTATTTCCTCAAGCCGCAATCGTTTCCGTTGACTGAAATTGAAGTATTCAGCTGGCAACATCCGCGCGACCTGATCAAGGCGGCCTTGAGCAAGGTGGAACAGAACTATTGTATGAATCCGAACCTGCTTACCGGTTTCTACCGGGAAACTATCCAAAAAAGAAACAAATACATTCACATCTCGGAAGCCGTCGTGCAGATTTACAAGAATTCCTACGGGGAGGCAGACATCGAAAGCGACCGGGTACAGGTCTTGAAAGGGCGGAAGTTGATCAGTCCGAACCCGCGTGACACGTTGAGTGTAAAACTCCTCGGCGGGCCGAATATGGCCGTTTACATGGATGTAATCAAAAATCCGGGCCTGTTGTTATCCGACGGGGTATTGCCCTTTTATTCGTACAAAATGGGAGAGACGACCTTACTCAACGACCGGCTGCAATATGTTGTGCATTTCCAGCCGCAAGTCGTCTTGTTGGAACCTCTCTATTGCGGAACGTTGTACATCGACCGGGAAACCCTGGCCTTTACCCGTGCCGAATTTAGCATGGATATGAAGGACAGGCTGAAAGTGATCCACATTATTCTGAAGGAAAAGCCCTCCGGGTTGCGATTCTCGCCCGAGGAAGTTTCTTATGTAGTCACTTACAAGCAGCACAACGGCAAGACGTATTTAAACTACGTCCGCAACGAGATCCGGTTCAAATGCGACTGGAGGCGCAGGCTGTTTGCAACGAACTATACCATTATCGACGAAACGGTTGTTACGGATAATCAGGAAGAAAAC
Organism: Tannerella sp.; assembly: GCA_031275525.1. GTDB lineage: Bacteria > Bacteroidota > Bacteroidia > Bacteroidales > Tannerellaceae > Tannerella. The sequence goes on along the minus strand of JAISOP010000310.1, from coordinate 5,205 downwards.
ATCCGGAAGATACCCGCCCGGGAAGCCTTTTCCATCCGTCAATCCCTGAGCCGGGAAGTCTCGGCCTATTTCGACCCCGATTTCTGGGGAGCCTACAACATCATCGAACCCACCGAGTCGCTGGAAAATGCCGTAAACAAGTTGAAAAAACAGCAAGCCAAATAAAATGAATGGAGAATTGAGAATTAGTGGTTAGCGGTTTGTGGTTAGTGGTTAGTGATAAGTGGGCGTTTTTCACTAACCACTAACCACTAACCACTAACCACTGATTCATTCTCCATTCATTCTGTCGGGATATTCAAAAAAAGGTTGTACTTTTGGTAGCGATTTAGCTATGTAACAATAGAAATGGAAAAGATTGACAAATTAGACCGGCAGATACTGGGCATTATTTCAAAGAATGCACGAATGCCGTTCAAGGAAGTTGCGGAAGCCTGCGGTGTGTCGCGTGCGGCCATTCACCAGCGGGTACAACGCTTGATGGACATGCACGTTATATTAGGTTCCGGGTATTATATCAATCCCAAAATACTGGGGTACAATACTTGTACCTATATCGGCGTCAAGCTCGAGCGAGGTTCCATGTACAAGGACGTAGTGCCGCAACTGGAAAAGATACTGGAAATCGTGGAAATCAATTTTACCACCGGACCCTATTCCATGATGATTAAACTCTATGCCCGCGACAACGAACACCTGATGGAACTCTTGAACGGAAAAATACAGGAAATTCCGGGCGTAACCGAAACCGAAACACTCATTTCCCTCTGTGAAAGCCTGAAAAGAGAAATCCCGTTCACCCTGTGAAGGCGTGCCCCCCCTTCATCCCGGGATATGAATCGTTTGGCGGTATTTCACCGGCGTCATTCCCGTGTATCTCTTGAAAAGACGGTTGAAATAGGACACATTGTCGAACGAAAGACAATAGGCAATGTCCTTCATGGACCTGTTGCCCATGATAATCATTCGTTGCGCCTTTTCGATTTTTTTCTGGTTAATGTACTGAACAGGCGTCACGTGCATCTCCTTCCTGAACAGCCGGATGAAATGGTCTTTGGAAAGACAGCAAATGTCTGCCAACTCGTCGGTATGAATAGGGCGGTCAATATGTTCACGGATGTAATGCAGTGTTTTACGGATACGGTCGGTAATCCGGTGTTTCGGTAATGCATCCTTGAAGAAACGGGAAAACAGTTGAAAGAGGATTCCCCGCGTCTCGAACATCACGTAGGCCGGCGTGCGGGAATAAAGCGCAAGGTTTTTCAGCAGCGTAGAAGAATTGTCGTAATCGGACGGGTCATACTCTTTCAACTCCCTTCCGGGATTGATTTCCAGCAGCCGCTTGACCAGCAAGGCATCCAGCGGAGTAGTCTCCCGTTCGACCGGAAAGTGGTAGTCCTCCAGCAGCCGCTGGCTCGAGAACTGGTTCCCGTAAACATGAATATAATACAGGGCGTAATAGTTGTCGCACTCGTAGCTGTGCAACGTAAAGGGCGGAATCAGGTACAGGTGCGAGGGCGTCAGTTCGTACACGCCGTCTATCACATGCAGTTTCGCCTTCCCTTCCGCAACCAGATAAATCCGCGCAAACGGACTGTTCACATGCTTGTAGTTCCAGTCGGCCTGGTGGACGGCATACCCGACATTGAGCAAAGTCAGTTCCGTAGTTTCTTTTTCCTTCATTTCCATACCCTTATTTTCCGGTATCCAAAAGTACGCATTAAAGTCGATATCAGAGTATATATTGCATACATCTTGCTAATACCCCCTCGCGCGAAAGCGCTACTTTTGCAGGAAAACAAGAGGTCTCATGGAATATAGAGAATTAGGAAAGACGGGAATGTCTTTATCGTCCGTCAGCCTGGGCGCTTCTTCGCTGGGCGGCGTGTTTCATTCGCTGAAGGAAGAAAACGGGATACGCACCGTCTATACGGCGCTCGAGAACGGCATTAACTTCATCGACGTGTCCCCCTATTACGGCCACCTGAAAGCCGAAACACTGCTGGGCAAAGCCCTGAAAGGCATCGACCGGCAACGCTACTACCTTTCCACCAAAGTCGGGCGCTACGGCAAGGACGGCCTCAACCTCTGGGACTATTCGGGGGCGCGGGCAACCGCAAGCGTGTATGAAAGCATGGAACGCCTGCAGGTCGATTACGTGGATTTGATTAACGTCCACGACATTGAATTTGCCGACCTGGAGCAGGTGTGCAACGAAACCCTGCCGGCCCTGGTCGAATTGCGCGACCGCGGGATCGCCCGGCACGTGGGAATTACCAACCTGACCCTCCGGCACTTCCAATACGTCATCGACCACGTTCCGCCGGGCACGGTCGAAAGCATCCTTTCCTTCTGCCACTACTGCCTGAACGATGACGCCCTGGCCGATTACCTGGATTACTTTGAAGCCCAAGGCGTCGGTGTCATCAACGCATCGCCCTTTGCCATGGGACTGCTGACCACAAGGGGCGCTCCCGAATGGCATCCCGCGCCCCGGCCCTTGCAGCACGTCTGCCAAAAGGCGGCAGCGTATTGCCGATCCAAAGGGACATCCATCGAACCACTGGCCCTGAGCTATGCCGCCGGCAATCCGCGCATTGCCACCACGCTCTTCAGCACCACCCGTCCCGAAGCCGTCCTGAACAACATCCGCTGGGCCAGGGAACCCCTCGACCAAGACCTGCTGCGCGAAGTACGCGCCATCCTCGCACCGCGTTTCCGGGATACCTGGCTGAACAGTTAAACGCTATGACGATCATTGATGCACACGCGCACCTCTGGCTGCGCCAGGACACGCAAGTGAACGGCCTGGAGATACGGAGCCTCGACAACGGACGGTCGCTGTTCATGGGCGAAGTACGGCAGATGCTGCCGCCCTTTATCCTCGACGGACGCAACACGGCGGAGATTCTCCTCTCCAACATGGACTACGCGCAAGTCTCGGCCGCCGTGATTACCCAGGAATACATCGACGGCCAGCAAAACGACTACCTGCAGGAGGTACAGCGGAACCATCCCGGCCGTTTCCTCTGTTGCGGCCTGGTGGACGCCCGCCGGCCCGGTTATGCGGACCAGGCGGTGGAACTGGCCGCAAACGGTTTCCGGGGAATCAAACTCCCGGCCGAACGCCTGATCCTGCCCGACCGCAGGGTCTATCTCACCGGCAACGAAATGATGCGGATGTTCAAATACATGGAAGCCAACGACCTCTTCCTCTCCATCGACCTGGCGCCGGGGAAAACGCAGGTAGGGGAAATGGAGGAAATCATCGCCGAATGTCCCCGCCTGCGGATAGCCGTGGGACACTTCGGGATGGTCACCCGTCCCGGCTGGCAGGAGCAAATCAGCCTGGCGAGGCACCCGAACGTGCGGATAGAATCGGGCGGCATCACCTGGCTTTTCAACGACGAGTTCTACCCCTTCACCGGAGCCATCTGGGCCATCCGGGAAGCCGCCTCGCTGGTAGGAATGGAAAAACTGATGTGGGGATCGGACTACCCGCGCACCATCACGGCCATCACCTACCGGATGTCCTACGACTTCGTACTCAAGTCCAAACTGCTCACGGAGGAAGAAAAAAGACGCTTCCTTGGAGAGAATGCAAGGCAGTTCTACCCATTCGGCCACCTGATAGAATTGCCCTACATCAAAAACATGTCCGAATGAAGCCCCCCTCCCCCTGTTTGGTGCATGACCGCTTCCGTGCAGTTCGGTTCCCCCGGGGCTTAAAAGCCCTAACAGACCTAAAAGCCCTAAAGGACTTAAACCAACTGTGCAAAGTATAACCAAGAATCCAATGAAAGCAGTACAAATCATTCAACCCGGCGAGGTAAAAGTCATTCACCTCCCCCTGCCGGGAATCAAGCCGGGGGAAGTATTAGTAAAAATAAACCACACCGGGTTTTGCGGCTCCGACCTGAACACCTATTCAGGTAAAAACCCGATGGCACGCCTGCCGGTCGTCCCGGGACACGAAATCAGTGCGGAAATCACAGAACGCTCCGAAGGCGTCCCGGAGCATATCCAACCGGGCAGGCTGTGCACCGTCAACCCCTACACAGCCTGCGGACACTGCTCCTCCTGCCGGAACGGCCGTCCCAACGCCTGCCGCTACAACCAAACCCTGGGCGTACAGCGCGACGGCGCCATGACGGAATTCATGGCCCTCCCCTGGGAAAAGATCATCACGGACAGGGAACACACGCTCTCCAAGAAGGCATTGGCCCTGGTGGAACCGCTAAGCGTAGGATTCCATGCCGTATCCCGGGCGCAGGTCACCGACCTGGACACGGTGATGATAATCGGTTGCGGCATGATAGGCCTGGGCGCACTGATTCGTTCCCACATTCGCGGCGCAAGGGTGATTGCGGTGGACGTGGACGAAAGCAAGCTGGCGCTGGCCGGGCAGTTAGGCGCTGCATATACCCTCTGTTCCGGGACGGAAGACATACACGCCCGCCTGCAGGACCTCACGAACGGCGCAGGCCCGGACGTGGTGATCGAAGCCGTGGGAGCGCCGGCTACGTACCGGATGGCGGTGGACGAAGTGTCCTTCACCGGTCGTGTAGCCTGCATCGGCTACGCCAAAACAGAGATCGCCTTCGAGACCAAACTCTTTGTACAAAAGGAAATGGACATCCGCGGCGCGCGCAATGCGTTACCGGAAGACTTCCGTGCGGTGATGGAGTACCTCGGGCGGGGCCACTGTCCGGAAGACGCACTGATTAGCGGCATCTACCCGCCCGAACAGGCACAGGAAGCGCTGGAGCGATGGAAATCCAGCCCCGGAAAGGTCTTCCGCATACTGATTTCCTTCGAGTAAGCCGCCTTATAGCCTATTGCATATATTAGGGAATACAGGATTCCCAGCCTAAGTCGCGCATGTGACATAGCCTAAGTCACACATGTGACATAGCCTAAGTCACACATGTGACATAGCCTAAGTCACACATGCGACTTAGGCTATGTCGCACGCGCGGGGTAGCTTAGCCCGCACATGCGGGGTGGCTTAGCCCGCACGTGCGGGATAGTAGTGGTTAGTGGTTAGTGGTTAGTGGTTAGTGGTTAGTGGTTAGTGAGGAATTGAGAATGAAGGATTGTAGCAAGCGTCGTAAACCGATGCAACTCTCCCCTCTCCCTGTGGAGAGGGGTTGGGGGAGAGGTTAGCATTCATTCTCCATTCTCCATTCTCAATTCCTCACTAAC
>JAISOP010000256.1 GCA_031275525.1 Tannerella sp. | reverse complement strand
TTTTTCGCATTCCTTCAGCCCGAAAATGATTACATACCCCGGTATGCGCACATTTTCGGGCTTTGTACTGCAAAAAACATTTCCCGTAAATTCGGATGGTTTATTTCTTGACAGCTCCTTATTTAGAATAATTCTATATTAACGGCAAGGGGTGATTTTTTCCGGAAAACACCAAATCTTTGATTGGTGATATTCTTTAGCCACTAAAATGAATCCAAACGGAGAAAAAACGAAATTTATCCCGGCTTACCAAGAATACGGATTCCTCACTGGAAAAGAATTCTTCTCGCCGGCTAACAGGGGTAATATGAAATGAATACAAACATATTGTTAGTAATCAGCCGGGTATAAAAGCAAACGACTTCAGCCGCTCACCGGTGTTTTGTTTCTTCTAAAAAAAAATCGACCTTTGTCGAACGATTGTATCTATGAATTATAAAGATGTTTTTTTGAAAAGATATGCAACCTAACTATCTGTCATTGTGGAATAAAAGTTTAGAGATCATCAAGGATATTGTTCCTGAAGCGGCTTACAGGACGTGGTTTCTTCCCATCATACCCGTATCGTATGAAAACAAGAAATTCACGATACAGGTGCCAAGCCAGTTTTTCTATGAGTATCTGGAAGAGAAGTACGTGAATGTGTTGAAGATGACGCTGTTTCGCACTTTTGGAGAAGACGTTATTCTGAACTACAGGGTGATCATGGAAAAATCCGGGAAAAACGGAACGATTGACTATCCCGCCGTGAACAACCCTGCGGCGCCGACCCCCCAGTCGCCGGTCAACCTCAAAAAGGAAAAGACGCCGCCGCCCTATATGGGCTATACGGCGCAGGATTTTTATTCCCAGTTGAACGCCAGATATACGATTGATAATTTTTTTGAGGGGACGAGCAACAAATTGGCGCGCAGATCGGGCGAAACCGTTGCCGGCAACCCCGGGAAAACGACTTTCAATCCCCTCATGCTTTATGGCCATTCCGGCGTCGGCAAAACACACTTGTGCCATGCGATCGGATTGCGTACGCGGGAATTGCATCCGGAAAAAAAGGTTTTGTACGTATCGGCCAATGTCTTTCAGCGGCAATATACGGATGCGGTGAGGAAAAACACGACCAACGATTTTTTGCTGTTCTATCAAAGTCTTGACGTACTGATTCTGGATGATATTCATGAACTTGTCGGTAAGCAGCAAACGCAAAATACCTTCTTTCATATCTTCAATAACCTGCATCAATTGAACAAACAGTTGATAATGACTTCCGATAAGGCGCCGGCGGAAATCTCCGGCATGGAAGAACGGCTGATCACGCGCCTGAAATGGGGGTTGACCACGGAAATTGAACGGCCTGACAAGGCGCTGAGAAAAAAGATTCTCCAAAAGAATATCGAATCCGAAGGGCTTGCTTTCAAGGAGGAGGTACTCGACTACATTGTCGAGCATGTGACGGACAATATCCGCGATCTGGAAGGCACGCTGGTGTCTTTGGTGGCTCACTCCGTGACCCATAACCGGGAAATAGATATTACCCTGGCACGCCAGGTAATCAAACAGATCGTATCCGTCAAGCCGGCGGAATCCCTGTCCATAGAAAAAATCCGGAAAGTGGTCTGCGACCATTTCCACCTGGCACAGGAACTACTCTATTCTCCCTCCCGGAAACGGGAAATCGTGCTGGCGCGCCAGATTGTCATGTACCTGGCCAAAGAATATTTGCACATGTCTTTTTCTCAGATCGGAAAAGCCGTAGGAGGTAAAAATCATGCGACTGTGTTGTATGGCTATAATTCGATAAAAGACCAAATGGAAATAGATAAATTATTTCGCTCTAAAATGGAAACCCTTGAAGACACGCTGAAAAAGTAACCGTAAAATGGCTTTAAAAACGTACACTTTCGACGAAGTCAACAAGGCTTCAATTGATTATTTTTGCGGCGATGAATTGGCTGCTAAGGTTTGGGTTAATAAATATGCGTTGAAAGACGCTTTCGGAAACATTTACGAGAAAACGCCGGCGGACATGCACCGGCGTCTGGCGGGCGAAATCGCCCGGATTGAAAAAAAGTATCCGAATCCTTTGTCGGAAGAAGAACTGTTCGACCTGTTCGATCACTTCCGCTACATCGTTCCGCAAGGTAGCCCCATGACCGGTATCGGGAACAATTTCCAAATCGCCTCGTTATCGAACTGTTTTGTCATTGGATTAGACGGAGATGCCGATTCCTACGGCGCTGTGATCCGGATTGATGAAGAGCAGGTGCAACTGATGAAACGGCGGGGAGGCGTCGGACACGACCTGTCCCATATCCGTCCGAAGGGTTCGCCGGTGAAGAACTCGGCGCTGACCTCTACCGGTCTGGTGCCGTTTATGGAACGGTATTCCAATTCCACGCGCGAAGTGGCGCAGGATGGGCGCCGGGGAGCGCTGATGCTGAGCGTATCGATTAAGCACCCTGACGCCGAATCGTTTATTGATGCGAAAATGACGGAAGGCAGAGTCACGGGCGCCAATGTATCCGTCAAAATAGACGATGAATTTATGCAGGCGGTGGTGAACGGCACACCATACCGGCAGCAATATCCGATTGACTCGTCCCTTCCGATGACCTCTAAAACCGTTGACGCATCTGCGTTATGGAGAAAGATTATCCACAATGCATGGAAATCGGCGGAACCGGGCGTACTCTTCTGGGATACGATCCTTCGGGAATCGGTGGCCGATGCCTACGCCGACCTGGGATTCCGTACCGTATCCACCAACCCGTGCGGTGAAATACCGCTTTGTCCCTACGACAGTTGCCGGCTGCTGGCCATCAACCTGTATTCCTATGTAGTGCATCCCTTCACGAAAGACGCTTATTTTGATTTTGACCTCTTCAAGAATCATGTAGCGCTGGCTCAGCGAATCATGGATGATATTATCGACCTGGAAACGGAAAAAATCGACAGCATCCTGAAAAAAATCGACAGCGATCCCGAATCCTTAGAGATCAAACGGGCGGAACGGTTCCTGTGGGAGAAAATCCGGAAAAAAACATTGCTGGGGCGTCGTACAGGTGTGGGAATCACGGCGGAGGGCGATATGCTGGCGGCGTTGAACCTGCGGTACGGCACGGAAGCAGCGACCGACTTCGCCGAAAATGTACAGCGGACACTCGCTTTGGCTGCTTACGGATCGTCTGTCCTGCTGGCCAAAGAACGCGGCCCGTTCGAGATTTACGATGCTAAACGGGAAGAGAACAACCCCTTTATCAGCCGGCTGAGAAAGGAAGATGAGACGCTGTATAAGAATATGATGACCTACGGACGCCGGAACATTGCCTGTTTGACCATTGCGCCTACGGGTACAACGAGCCTGATGACACAAACCACTTCCGGCATCGAATCGGTTTTCCTTCCGGTTTACAAGCGCCGCCGGAAAGTGAATCCGAACGATGCGTCGATTCGAATCGACTACACGGATGAAACGGGAGACGCTTTTGAAGAATACACCGTGTTCCATCACAAGTTCGCAACCTGGATGCAGGTAAACGGCTATTCAACCAGCCATTCATATACACCGGGAGAAATAGACGAACTGGTGAAGAAATCCCCCTATTACAAAGCCACATCCAATGATGTTGACTGGATACAGAAGGTCAAGATGCAGGGACGGATTCAAAAATGGGTTGACCATTCGATCAGCGTAACGATCAACCTGCCCGGCGACGCGTCCGAGGAATTGGTTCACAAACTGTACATCGAAGCTTGGCATTCGGGCTGCAAAGGTTGTACGGTCTATCGCGAAGGCTCCCGTTCCGGCGTATTGATATCGACGGAGAAAAAGAAGCAGCCGGCGGCATATCTGGTACCGCGTGCGATCGTAACCCGTCCGCGTGAACTGGAGGCGGATGTGGTGAAATTCCAGAACAACCGCGAGAAATGGATTGCCATTGTCGGATTGCTGAACGGTCGGCCGTATGAAATATTCACCGGACTGGCCGACGACGACGAAGGTATCATGCTGCCCAAGAACGTTACCAAGGGAACCATTATCAAAAGCCGCGACGAAAACGGAAACAAGCATTACGATTTCCAGTTTAAAAACAAGCGTGGTTTTAAAATGACGCTCGAAGGACTGGACGGCAAGTTCGATCCCGAATACTGGAATTACGCCAAGTTGATTTCCGGCGTTTTGCGCTACGGTATGCCGATTGATCAGGTCATTAAGCTCATACAGGGGATGGAACTGGACCATGCATCCATCAATACCTGGAAAAACGGCGTGGAAAGAGCATTGCGGAAATACCTGCCGAACGGAACCACCGCCACGGGTCAAACCTGTCCACATTGCGGATGCGAAACGCTGGTTTATCAGGAAGGATGCCTGATTTGTACCGGCTGCGGTACCTCCAAGTGCGGATAAACGAATGACCGCGGTCTTACGGTACACGCCACACGATGGGGCCAGCGGTAGCAGCGGCGCCAACAGAATGACCGGCAAGACCCTCTTGCCGGCGAAAACGGTCGATGTTTTCGACCGTGCACCGGGTACCGTGCACTCTCTATGAACGTTACATTTCACATTGAATATAGGGCCGGCGCAGGGAAGAAACTGTGCCTTGCCGGGCCGGTTGCCGCCGGGCCGGAGGAATGGCCGTTTGACGACATGCAGGAAATGCAACGCCAAGAAAACGACCGGTGGATGCTTCAGCTAACGATTCCTCCTTCCATCAGGACGATAAGCTACCGGTATCTTTTGGTTGATGCCGGCGGAAATACGGTGACCGAGTCGTGGGAAAGGGGGCATCGCGCCCTCCTCGACCCCTCTGGAGGGATGTACCATTTGTATGATTACTGGCTGGAAACGCCTCCGGACATGGCACTCTATTCCGCCGCGTTCACCAAGGCCGTGTATGCGCACACGTCCGCCGGAGAGCCGGAGGAAAACCGTTGCCGTACGCTGGTGATACGTGTATCGATTCCCCGTGTGGAAAAAAACCGGTACCCGGCCATCGCAGGCAATCAGGCCTGTTTGGGCTTCTGGCAGCCGGAACAGGCGAAGGAAATGAACGGTACGGATTTCCCGGAATGGGAAGTCCGCCTGAATGCAGATGAAATCACTTTTCCGCTGGAATACAAGTTTCTGCTCCGCGACGAGAGGGGACGGGTCGTTCGCTGGGAAACCGGGGAAAACAGGATATTGGAACCCTTCCCGCCGGCGCCCGACGTGACGGTCGTGGTGTCCTGCTTCCCCTACCGGGAGAGCCTGCCGGCCTGGAAAGGCGCCGGAACGGCCATCCCGGTATTCTCGTTACGCTCGGAACAGAGTTTCGGCATCGGCGACCTGCACGATTTAAAGTTACTGATAAACTGGGCGGAACAGACAAATCAACGCCTGGTTCAGATTCTACCGGTAAACGATACGACACGAACCCATACGTGGGCGGATTCCTACCCCTACAGCGCCGTATCCATTTATGCGTTGCATCCGCTATATATTTCGCTCACGGAAATGGGCGCATTGAAAGAGGCACGGAAAAGGTCCTTTTACCGCCGGGTGCAGCAGGCATTAAACGCCGGGGAGGAGGTAGATTATGAAGCAGTCGAGAAGCACAAGATAAGCTACTGCCGCGACTTTTTTGCCGAGCAGGGCGCCTCCGTCCTGGCGAGCGATGCCTTCCGGACGTTTTGGGAAACGGCACAATCCTGGCTGGCGCCCTACGCTTCCTTTTGCTATTATCGCGACAAATACCGAACGGCCGACTTTACCCAATGGGGCGAACACGCCGTATATCGGCCGGAACGGGAGCCTGCGTATGGAGAAACCGGTCGTGTCGTCCGGAAAGAAATAGCCTTTACGTATTTCCTTCAGTTTGTCCTGCATACCCAGTTCAAAGCCGTATCGGAACATGCGCGGCGGAAAGGCATCATCCTGAAGGGAGACTTGCCGATCGGGATTCACCGCACAAGCGTGGAAGCCTGGACGGAGGCGACCCTCTTCAACGAAAACGGACAAGCCGGAGCGCCTCCGGACAACTTCTCGGACAAGGGACAGAACTGGTCTTTCCCAACCTACCACTGGGACGTCATGGAACGCGACGGCTTTGCCTGGTGGAAAAAACGTCTCCGCGCACTGGAACACGTTTTTACCGCGCTACGCATCGACCACCTGCTGGGATTCTTCCGCATCTGGGAAATCCCGATCCACTGTGTGGATGGCTTGTGCGGTCATTTCAGGCCGGCGCTGCCCTTTACCGCCGGTGAAATTGAAGACCGGGGACTGCCCTTCCGCGACGCCTTCCTCCAGGCGCGTATCCGTCGAAGCCATGCGGTCGAACTGCTGGGCGAGACGTTCGACGAAGCCGTCGAAACTTACCTTTCGCCCGACGGAGACGACCATTTGACCCTAAAGCCTTGCTGCAACACGCAACGGAAAACGGATGACCTGTTCCGCGAACGCACAGATCCTGTTTCCCTCAAAATCAAGGCCGCTTTGTTCACCGTTGCCGCGAACGTGCTTTTCCTGGCCGATCCATACGAGCCGGCGAAATACCATCCGCGTATTTCCGCTTCCGGTTCGTTTGCATACAAAGAGTTGACGCCGGAAGAGCAACTGGCGTTCGACCGGCTTTCTTTCCACTTCTTTTACGAGCGGCACAATGCTTTCTGGAAGGAGGTCGCACTGAAACGGCTGACCCCTTTAATCCACAGCACCGATATGCTGATTTGCGGCGAAGACCTGGGTATGATACCGGATTCGGTGCACGAAGTGATGGATCGCCTGCACATCCTGAGCCTGGAACTGGAGCGCGCCCCCAAGCTTTACGGACTGGAATTTGCCGATTTGCAGCAGCTTCCCTACCTGTCCGTCTGCACCACTTCCACGCACGATATGCCTCCCTTACGCAGTTGGTGGAATGAAGTTCGCGAGCGGACGCAACGCTATTACCGGCAGGTGCTGCACGGAGACGGCACGGCGCCCGCCGCCTGTTCGCCCGAACGGGCCGGGCAAATCCTGCGCAACCACCTGAATGCTTCCTCCATGCTGACGATTATTCCCCTCCAGGACTGGCTGGCCTTAAGCGGGGACTTGCGGCATCCCCGTCCGGAATGTGAACGGATCAACATCCCTGCCGACCCGCATCACTACTGGCGCTACCGTATGCACCTTTCGCTCGAGACGCTTGCCGCGGCCGACGACTTCAACCGGCTCATCCGCCGCCTGATAGCCGAAAGCGGCAGGGACGACCCTCATTAACCGGATTCGCATTGATTCAAAGATTCAATGATTCAAAAAAACGAGCCTTTTGAATCATGGAATCATTGAATCTTTGAATTTTTATACTGCACGCGGCATGGTTTTGTGCATGGCCCCGAATCATTTATATATCTTTCGCTGTCCGGTTTTGTGTTTGTACTCAACTTGACGGGTGTCGTCACCGGGCGTTGAGGGTCG
>JAISOP010000254.1 GCA_031275525.1 Tannerella sp. | reverse complement strand
ATCGGCGATCGACCCCCAATGATCGGCGATCGACCCCCAATGATCGGCGATCGACCCCCGATGATCGGCGATCGACCCCCGATGATCGGCAATCGACCCCCAATGATCGGCAATCGACCCCCAATGATCGGGAATCGACCCCCGATGATTGGCGATCGACCCCCAATGATCGGGAATCGACCCCCGATGATCGGGAATCGACCCCCGATGATCGGCAGTCGATTCCCGATGACCGGCGACGCCCCCAAAGTGCAGCGTCGCGGAGGTATAAATTTTGGTAAGGGAGAAAAAAGTAATCAACGAAGGATGCGCATGACGAATACGACGGACAAAATTCCGCTCTATATCACGGTGAAGGAGGATTTTACCCCCTTCACCATCAACGTTCATAAACGTTCGATAACGTTTTTGATTCATATCGCTGGGCATCGGGTTGTAATTTTTTTTATTATTCGGAGCAAAAGTATTTATTTTTCCGGGATAAAAAAAAATAATTCGACCGGTTTAATGAAAAAAAAATCGGAAAAAATTTTCTCGTTGTGCGTAATTCGCTGGTTCTAAACGTTTTTAAAGGTATCAAAGTGGTCGACCAAAGGATTCAAAGATTCTTACCACAGGACATTTCCCGTCTATGTTGGGTCGTGCGTAGGGGCGTATCGCATACGCCCTCATTTTCTAATAAGCACCTGAACTATGATTTATGTGACTTATGTGACTTGGAATAATTTTCGTGATTGCCATGATGAATCACACCCATCATGTAAATCACAAAAATCACAGTTCAGACGATTCAAAAAATCATTTCGATCAGTTTTTGGGCCTGGTATTCGTCGGAAAAGAAGGGTAGCAGGAGGGTCTCACGGGCCTGGAGGTCCTCGGGCGAGAAAGGTTTGTCCAGCAGTTCGCGGCAGAGGCGTATCATCCGTTCGGGCGTGTCGGCCACGTGACACGCCGGTTCCAGCCCGCTTCCGGTCAGCATGAGCGAATTGACCGCCACATGACGCCCGGCAAAAAGGCTGTTCAGCAGTTTCAGTTTCAGGCCGGTGCCCTGGAAGGTGACCAGTACATTCACCTGGGCCTGCCGGAGCAGTTCGCCGATGCGTGCCTGGGAAGGGTTGGCTTCGAGCGTGAGGTTCGGATGCTGCGCGGCGGCCTTCCGGAGCGCTCCGGAGGGGTTCATCCCGGCCACCAGGCAGCGGCAGGGTAACTTGCCGAACACGTTTTCAACCAGGTAAAGCGCCGCCTTTTCATTCTCCTTGACGGCCAGGTTGCCGTGATAGAGCAGGAAATCCGACTGTCCGGGGAGGGCCGTCACCCGGCTGTTTCCGTGGAAGCAGGGGACAAACTCCACCCGCCGGCCGGGAAACGTGCGGCGCAGGTAGTCCGCATCGGTTCCGGAGACGGCGATGATCAGGTCGGCGCAGGCTGCATTTTCCTGGTACCACTCAAAGCGTTTGGATTCGATATGGTGAAATCCTTTCCGGACCAGGTTGTGCTCGGCCCGCGCAATCTCGCGGTAATAGTCATGCTCGATGTTACATTCCCTGAAAATCTTGAACCGGTTCTTCAGGCGCGCATCCTTCAGGTAATAGCAGGAATGCAGCCCCTCGAAGAGGATCGGATGGTCGTTTTCCAGCAGGAGGTCGATCAGGGCCGGCTCCCGGCGGCTATAGACGTTGTAGGGCAACAGGGTGAGGTTGCTCCGGAGACCTGTCCGCCGGCGGAAGTAATGGACTTCCCCGCATACCTGTTCGAGTTGCGCCGCCCGGGGACGGTTGTATTCAAAGCAATACAGGATGACGTGTATTCCGCAATCATGCAGCGCCTTCAGTTTGTAGTACACGTCTATCACCCCGCCATAATCGGCCGGCCAGGGGATGTTGAAGGCCACGAGGTTTAAGGTTCGGTTCATCGGTTGTTCATCATTTGTTCAAAGATATGGATAAAGCGGTCGGCCTGCGCCTGGCGGGAGAATTTCCCAATCTCTTCGCGGTCGGCCTCGACGGTTGTCAGGCCGGAGGCCTGCCATTGAAGGTAATGTGTTTTGAGGAACCGGTACACCTCTTCCGTCCGGTGAGCGGAGAGGCCGGCGCGGGTGCGGAGGAGGACTTCTTCCAGGCAACCCTCGTCGCCGCGGACACACAACACCGGCCTTGCCACGGCCAGCGCCTCAAACAGCTTGGTGGTCATGACGCCCTTCGGCCCCTGTTCGCCGGCCTTGTTGGTGAGCACCAGCAGGACGGCGCTCTCGTTGAGCAGCGCCGGCACGCGGGAGGCCGGCACGTAGTCGTAAAAGGCCATGTAGTCCGCCAGGGCGTATTTTTCGGCTTCCTGCCGGATGAACTGCTGCGATTTAGCGTCCGTAAACCAGCGGACACAGAAGGTTTCCGGCCTGATCACCTGCTCCCCGGCCAGCCGGACCAGGGCGCGGAAGAGCAACTCCGGGTCCCGCAAAGCCCGGTTAAGGGTACGACCGGCATAGACAATGCGCCCGGTATAGGTGATATAAAAGCGCTCGCTCCGAACGGGCGCCGGGTAAAAAAGCTCGGGGTCGTAACCGTTATAAACCAGTTCCACGCGGGGATTGAAGGCTTTCAACAATTCCACGTGCCAGGGGGATACGGTGGTCAGGCAGGCGGCGTCCCGGAGCACGCGGTTCCGCTGCCTCCGGCCGTGTTGCAGGAAAGCGTCCGCCATCCATCGCCCCAGTCCCCCCAGCCCGGACAGGGCATGGGCCACAAATTCATGGCCGCCGGTCTGCTCGACCACATCCCGCAAGTCCGCCACCAGTGGCACGTTGGCTTTGCGGGCAATCCGGCGAGCCGCCACCAGCGGGAAGGTGCGGAAGGTACTGCACAGCACCAGCCGGCAGGGATGTTTCCGGATTTGCCGGCGTGCCTCACGATACATCCGGCCATCTTTGTAGCCGAACAGGAGGTCCAGCAGGAAGACACAGCCCCATTCCAGCGCCCCGAGCCATTTCCCGCGGGCATGGTAATAGCGGATGCGGACCGTCTCGGCCTCGTCTTCCAGGAAAGCAAACGTCCGGTCGGGAATATATTCGGTAATCACTGCCGGCTCCCAGCCCGCCCGCCGGAGGTATTTGCACAGGTAGCCCATGCGCGGCCCGAAAGCGGGGGGGAACAGGTCGCAAAGAATCAGTATTTTCATTATTTATATATGAAGCATTATTTCCTTCAGGAGATCGCCGTAAAGCGTTGGATGGTAGCCTGCGCCTTCGGCCACCGAGGTGTTGTGCCAGAGCAGCGTCAGTTCGCCGTTGAACTGCCGTACCTGCTCCACCAGGCGTAGCGCCTGTTCGAGCGCTTCTTCGCGGTTCAAGCCCATGTACCTGGGATCCGACAGGGTGACGTCCATGACCGTCAGCGGGTGCAGGGTGAGGGCGGACAAACGGCGGGTGGAGGGGTCCATCCGGCGTACGGGCCGCGAGGTGCCCAGGCGGAACCCGGCTACATCGGCATACCCCATCGTGAAATCGTCTGTAATGCCAGCCTGTTCGAGCGCCGCCATGTCCTCCGGTTCCCTGGCAGCCAGGAAATGGTGGCGGCTGGCGCCTATCTCCTGCGCCAAGGCCCGTTGCAAGCGTTCTTTTTCAACAGCCACCAGCGCCGGGCACTTGCCTGCCCGGTAGCTGGCATGAAGGCCCGTTTTGGCGCCGCGGTCCCGCAGCAGGGCATACAGCCGGCGAAGATCCTTTCCATACAGGTTGTAGTGCGGCTTATCCGCCTTTTCCCCATATCTCCCGGCCTTAAAAAACAGATAGATATCGCAACGTTCCGGGCCGAAGGCCGTCCGCACCTGTTCGTCTTCGTGCAACAACCAGGGGAAAGTATAAAAAGGATCGTTTTCCAACTTCCCGAACTTCGTGTACAGCAGCGTGCGGAGGTTTTTCCCTTCTGCCATGCCCCGCACCACATTCCGCCACGTGCGGCAGGCAAACGGCGCATCCACATCGTGCGTCAGGTGGAGACGGCGAATACGCTGGGGCGGTTCCTGCACCGGCACGCCCGTTTGCCTGAGCCAGCGGCGCAGCAAACGCCCGTACTCGTCCACCAGGGGACGATGGATGAAACCGGCCCGGAACGGCAGGGATTCCCGTCCCGGAAAACGCCCGTGCACGTCGCGTACCCCACGCCGGAGGGTTTCTTCATAGCGGCTCAGCAGGAAAAAAGCGCCGGCCAGGAAATCGGCGTAAACGAGCAGCCTCTCCCCTACCCTACTCACCCGCGGCTGTCCGAACAGCAACGGCACGTTTTCCACCTGCTGCAACGGCAACGCCGGCGCCGAATCCGTCCGGCCGAACGTCCCTTCCTCAAAAAAACCGGAAGGAATTATCACCACCCTGTATTGCGTAAACAGGGCTTCGTCGGAGGTATAACCCACCTGGGCGGCTACGTCTTCCGGGACGGAATCGCCCAACAGGAAACGGATGAGATAATGAATGAGGTCAGTCATCGGTCATTTAAAAAACTTGCGGGAACCTCTAAAATCCCCTCCCCGGCCCTCCCCGTGTGGGGAGGGCCGGGGAGGGGTTTTTAGAGGTTCCCTTGTGATAATTACAGGACGCAAAGATAATGAAGTAATGAATTATACGCCACATCCATTCTTCATTCTCCATTTTTGAAAATCCATAAACTGTTTTATACAAACTTTTTCTACCTTTGCCCCTCATTGTTACAGAATATGGCAGACGACAAGAAAATCATTTTTTCCATGGTAGGCGTAAGCAAGGTCTTCCCACCTCAAAAGCAGGTGTTGAAAAACATCTACCTCTCTTTTTTCTACGGGGCGAAGATCGGCATTATCGGACTGAACGGCTCCGGGAAGTCCACGTTGCTGAAAATCATTGCCGGAATAGAAAAAGACTATCAGGGCGAGGTTGTTTTTTCCCCGGGATACACCGTCGGTTATCTCGAACAGGACCCGCAACTGGAGGCAGGCAAGACGGTCGGGGAGATCGTGCGGGAAGGCGTGCAGGAAACCGTCAACCTGCTGAAGGAGTTCGAGGAAGTGAACGAAAAGTTCGGCGACCCGGAGGTGTTGGAAAACCCGGATCGGATGGACGCCCTCATCAACCGTCAGGCGGCCTTGCAGGACCAAATCGACGCCGCGGACGCCTGGAACCTGGACAGCCGCCTGGAACGCGCCATGGACGCCTTGCGCTGTCCGCCCGAGGAACAGTCCGTAGAGACGCTCTCGGGCGGTGAACGCCGGCGCGTGGCCCTCTGCCGTCTCCTGCTGCAACAGCCCGGCGTACTGTTGCTCGACGAACCGACGAACCACCTCGACGCCGAATCCATCGACTGGCTCGAACAGCATCTACAGCAATACGCCGGCACCGTCATCTGCATCACGCACGACCGCTACTTCCTCGACCACGTGGCCGGTTGGATACTTGAACTCGACCGCGGCGAAGGCATCCCCTGGAAAGGCAACTATTCCTCGTGGCTCGAACAGAAAACGCTACGCCTGGCGCAGGAAGAAAAGCAAGTCAGCAAGCGCCGCAAAACGCTGGAACGCGAACTGGAATGGATCCGCATGGCGCCCAAAGCCCGCCAGGCCAAAGGAAAAGCCCGCCTCCATGCCTACGAAGCCCTGCTGAACGAAGACCAGAAAGAGCGCGAGGCCAAACTGGAACTCTTTATCCCCAACGGCCCCCGCCTGGGAAACAAAGTGATCGAAGCCAACGGGGTGGCAAAGGCCTTCGGGCCGAAGCTCCTGTTCGACAACCTCAGTTTCAGGCTTCCGCCCAACGGCATTGTAGGCGTTATCGGCCCCAACGGTGCGGGGAAAACAACGCTTTTCAGGATGATCATGGGACTTGAAGGGGTTGACAGGGGCGTTTTTGAAGTTGGCGAAACGGTCAAAATCGGCTATGCCGACCAGACACACCGCGACATCGACCCGGACAAAACCGTTTACCAGGTCATCTCAGGCGGCAGCGAATGTATCCGCGTAGGCGGCAGGGAAATCAACGCCCGCGCCTACCTCTCGCGCTTCAACTTCGCAGGCGCCGACCAGGAAAAACGTTGCGGCGTGCTTTCCGGCGGCGAACGCAACCGCCTGCACCTGGCCATCACCCTGAAGGCCGAAGCCAACGTGCTCCTGCTTGACGAACCGACCAACGACATCGACGTCAATACGCTCCGCGCCCTGGAAGAGGGACTGGAACGCTTTGCCGGCTGTGCCGCCGTCATCTCGCACGACCGCTGGTTCCTCGACCGCATCTGCACGCATATCCTTTCCTTTGAAGGCCACTCCGAAGTGGTCTTCTACGAAGGCTCCTATTCCGAATACGAAGCATACAAACGGAAACAGGCCGGATATGCAGAACCGAAACGCATCCGCTACCGGAACTTATACTAATTTAATATATAGCAATCATGAAACAGTTTTCAAGCATTATTCTCTCGGCGTGCCTGCTGGCAGGCTGCGCACAGACACAAAAAGAAATGTTATTCAACGGGAAAGACCTCTCGAACTGGAATTTTGTCGTAGAAGGCAACCGTGTCCCGCCCGACCAGGTCTATTCCGTTCAGGACGGAACCGTGCTGATCGAGGGGACGCCCTTCGGCTACATGTACACGAAAAAGAAGTACGGAAACGGTACGCTCGAGGTGGAATGGCGCTGGGTGGACGAACCGACCAACAGCGGGATTTTCCTGCTCATCGCCGACCCGACCAACCCGTTCCCCAACGGCATCGAATGCCAGCTTCACGCCGGTGACGCGGGCGACTTCGTCCTGCTGGGCGGCTCGGACATGGCCGAATACCAACAGCCCGAAGGACAGGAACGTCCCAAATTCCCCGTCGTCAAAAAACGGGGCGAATCGAGCGAAAAGTCCGCCGGAGAATGGAACAAAGCCCGAATCATTCTCCTGGACGGACAAATCACGGTCTATATCAACGGCGTGCTCCAGAACACCGGCACCTGTCCCGTCAAGGAAGGGTACATTGGCCTGCAAAGCGAAGGCAAGAAAATCGCTTTCCGGAACATCTCCATAAAGCAGGAAGAATAAAGGGGGCAACCCATTCTACGCAAATCACGCAGACAGGAAGGATTTTTCTTTGTTCAATCCTTCCGGTCTGCGTGATTTGCGTTCTGCGTGCCCCTCAAAAACCGCGTCGCGCCTTCATCAGGGCCGAATGTAATCCTATATCCCCCCCTTATCCATTTGTATTGTGACCGAGGCGTCGCGCTGGTGGTGGATATTCAGTATGCCTCCTCCTGCCGGACAGGGTTCCCAGGTCCAGCCTTCGGACGAAAGGTCTGTGTTTTCCTGTATGGCTCGTGTGCCGGCAATAATACCTGCGGGTTTTTGGGTCAGCCGGAAACGTTCGGTGGCTGCGGGGTCAAACGTGCGGTACGTGATTGCCTCGGGCCGGTAGTGGATGGCCTGTATCACGGAGGAAGACCGCAGGAAATGGTTCTCGTTGGCCGGCGCCCACGCGGGAACGGCGGCCATGGCATCCAGGAAATGGCGGATATAGTCGCTGTAGCCATCCGAAAACCAGACGCCCCCGGTGTAGTCAAGGCCGGTGGACACCACCCCGTCGTCATGAGTCATATAAGAGGCCATGTTCAGATAGCGGAAGGCCATGTCCCGGAAGCGTTCTTCGCCGGAATACTCGAACCACAGGGCACAGGCTGCGCCGAAACGCGCCGTGTGACTTCCCATCGAATTGTAACACCATAGCTGTTCTTTCATGGCGTCGATCCCGTCGGCTTTAAAGGCGGAAAGGGCATAGTAGAGCAATGCCGGGACATGGATGTCAACCCCGGCGCCGATAGCTTCCTCGCTGTGCCGGGCGAGGTATTTGGCCAGTTCTACCGGCGTGATCTGTACCCTGTTGGACAGGGTTGGATCGGACACAACGTCTTCAAAGAATCCGTTCCAGATGAAAGTGCGAAGTGGCCCGTTGCGCGAAAAGAGCCAGCCCCAGGCGATGCCTTTCGCCCGGCGAAAAGCTGCCGCCTGTTCGGTGGAGAGCGCGATCCGGCCGTCGAGCCGGAGCAGTTCGTTCAGCAACTTGACCGGTTCAAGTACGTTCGAGCAGTAGGGATCGATGACGGCGCCCGTTTGGGCATCGACCCGGAAGGGCCAGGGCGAACGGTCGATAACGATGTCCTCGTGCTCGCCGCCGCCGGACTCGTACCACGCCGTAGGCTCCTGCACGTTTTTTGCCAGCGCGTCGGCACAGTGGATCGCGGCTTGCAGGTATTTCTCTTCCCCGGTGATTTTATAGAACTGCAGGAAAGCATGTCCCAGTTCGCCCACTTTGTCCGGTTCGATGCCGTACAGCCCGTCTCCCCTTTTCTCCCACAGGACCGAACCGCGATATTCGGGTTCAAAGGGGTCGGAACTGGCATAGGGCACGTTTGGCCAGACGAAACCGGAGGGCGTCATGCCATGCGCCAACTGATAGTCGAGCATCTCCCGCACCAGGTCCACGTAGCGGTCGTCGCCGCAATAGGGTCGGTACTGTACAGCCAGGCTCTGCACGCAGCCGGCAAAAAAACAGGCCGGATTGTGCATCCACTTCCGGGCTTCAAAGGCTTTATCGGGCTTTATGTAAGGATCCTCAAAGCAGCAGGTAACCAGATGCATGGGCAGTCCCGTCCGCGGCTCGAGCGGCACGTGCAGGAGAAATTCGGAGGCCAGCGTGACCACCCGATGATACACAGCGCCCGGTATCTCCGGCTGATGCCATCCTAAAATACGGCCCGAAGGGTCGTACAGCACTTTGTGCCTGTAAAGCGTGTCCGGCGAAACGGGCTGCGCGTTTATGCACACGGCAAGCCCAAGCAGGACTGCCGTCATTCCAAAAGTTTTCATTTTCATTTCTATCCGTATAAATCGTTTCATAAATTCATTTGTCTTTCGTAATATCTCCTCCTTCAAGAGGTTTTCAGGCTGAAAGAAATTCGTTTGCGCAACGGGTCAATTTCCAGCACCCGGACTTTCACCTGCTGGTTCAGGCAGACGACCTCCAGCGGGTGAGCGATGTAGCGGTCTGCCATCTGCGAGATATGGACAAGTCCGTCCTGCTTCACCCCGACATCGACAAAACAGCCGAAACCGGTGATGTTGGTGACAATGCCCGGCAGGATCATCCCCGGGCGCAGGTCTTCGGGATGATGTACGCCGGGCGCAAATTCAAACACGCCAACCTGTGTACGCGGGTCAAGACCGGGTTTGGCCAGTTCCTGCAGGATGTCGTTCAGGGTGGGGAGTCCCGTGGTTTCCGTAACATACTTTTCCGGCTGAATCTGTTGGCGCAGGGATTCGTTTTTCAGCAGGTCATCCACCGTGACGTGCAGGTCTGCCGCCATTCGCTCCACCACAGGATAGCTTTCGGGATGGACGGCGCTGTTGTCCAGCGGATGCCCGGCGCCCGGAATGCGCAGGAAACCGGCACACTGCTCAAACGTTTTGACTCCCATCCGGGGGACTTTCTTCAGGGCCTCGCGCGAGGGAAAGGCGCCGTGTTCGCGGCGGAAGTCAATGATGTTTTGCGTCAGTTGCGGCCCCAGTCCCGAAACGTGCATCAGCAGATGTTTGCTGGCCGTGTTGAGGTTGACGCCCACGTGATTGACACAACTCTCTACCACCGCATCCAGGCTTTTCCTGAGTTTCGTCTGATCGACGTCGTACTGGTACTGCCCGACGCCGATGGACTTGGGGTCCATCTTGACCAGTTCGGCCAGCGGGTCCATCAGGCGACGACCGATCGAGATCGCGCCGCGCACCGTCACGTCGTAGTCGGGAAACTCCTCGCGGGCCAGGGCCGAAGCCGAATAAATCGAAGCGCCGCTTTCATTGACAACGAACACCTGCAGGTCACGGTCGAATACCAGGCTCCGGATAAAGCGCTCCGTTTCGCGTCCGGCCGTGCCGTTACCGATGGCAATCGCTTCAATCCTGTAGGCGTCAATCAGGGATAAAATCTTGTGCCGGGCTATCGCCGTCTCATTCTGCGGCGGATGGGGATAGATGGTTTCGTTGTGTTTCAGGTGGCCCTGCGCGTCGAGGCAAACCACTTTGCAGCCGGTACGGAAGCCCGGGTCAATGGCCAGGACGGTCTTCTGTCCCAGTGGCGCGGCCAGCAGCAACTGGCGGAGGTTGCCGGCGAAGATACGGATGGAT
This sequence comes from Tannerella sp., assembly GCA_031275525.1. GTDB lineage: Bacteria > Bacteroidota > Bacteroidia > Bacteroidales > Tannerellaceae > Tannerella. The sequence continues at coordinate 1,303 of JAISOP010000254.1, read as the reverse complement.
GCGTCGTCGGCCCGTTCCCGGGCTGCTGCCTCACACTCTTTCCCGACGGAGGGACATAGCAGCCGCCTGTATCCGTCCGTCACGGCCTCTTTCACCTGTCCGGACGCCGCGGTGGAACCTTTCACGAAACAACTGTACAGCGCGTCCAGCGCTTTCGACTCGTCCGGTTCGATGCGGATGTTCAGGAATCCTTCCTCCCTGCCGCGCAGCATGGCCAGCAGACGGTGTGGGGGACAGCGGTGCAGGGGTTCTGTAAACGCAAAGTAGTCGCGGTATTTCCCGCCTTCCGCCTCCTTCTTTTTCACGGATACGGACTGAATGACTGCCTCCCGTACGAACAGGCGGCGAATACGGTCACGCGCCCGGAGGTCTTCGCTCACCTGTTCGGCCACAATGTCGCGTGCGCCCCGCAGGGCGTCTTCGATCGTCGGCACGGCCTCGGTCAGGTACTTCCGGGCTATGGATTCCAAATCGTTATCCACCTGTTTCATCAGTCGCAGGGCCAGCGGTTCGAGGCCGCGTTCACGGGCTATCGAAGCGCGGGTTCTGCGTTTGGGCCTGTACGGGAGATACAGGTCTTCCAGTTCCGTCAGCGTTTCCGCGGCTTCCACCTGCTGTTTCAACCCATCGGTCAGTTTGCCCTGTTCTTCCATCGACCGCAGGATACTCTCCCGGCGCTTGTCCAGTTCGAGCAGTTTTGCATAACGCTCCTCAATAAACGCCACCTGTACTTCGTCCAGGCAGCCGGTCGCTTCCTTGCGGTAGCGACTGATAAAGGGAACCGTCGCTCCACCGAGCAGCAGTTCCAGTGTGTTGCGCACCTGCCGCTCCTCCAGGCCCGACTCCCTGCAAATGATAAAAATAGTTTGTTCCTTCATAACCGGATAAATAAATGATGCCGCAAAATAACACTAATTCGGGGAAACGAGCAAATAGCGAAGGGGATACAGGGTGCAAAGGCAGCCTCGAGAGCGTCGATAAGGACACGAATGGGGAATGAATGAAGAGGCTGTTCGCTTTCTCAAACCGCTCTGTATCAGATCGCCATTAGAATCGTCGACAATTATGCATTAGAATCGTCGACGATTATGCATTAGAATTGTCAACGATTATGCACTATAATCGTTGACGATTATGCGTTAGGTACGCCGTCTGTCCCTGGAAGGCGGCTTCCCGGTTCATTCTTTTATACTGCACGCGGCATGGTTTTGTGCATGGCCCCGAATCATTTATATATCTTTCGCTGTCCGGTTTTGTGTTTGTACTCAACTTGACGGGTGTCGTCACCGGGCGTTGAGGGTCG